>CAZANJ010000238.1:0-5251 GCA_964486415.1 uncultured Anaerolineales bacterium | reverse complement strand
CTGCCTAAGCCCTCGGTGTCACTGACAAAGTTCGCTCATTCCGGTAGGTGACCAGCCCCGGTCGCTTGCCGCTGACCCGGCGCACAAAGCGCCGCTCCGTCACGTCCACGTCCACCCGCTCGCTATTCCGCACCGATGAATAATATGCCGCCAACTCCGCCGCGCGTCGGATCACGCCATCCGGCACCTCTCGTCCATCACTTTTGATGATCACGTGCGCCCCCGGCCGGCCCCTCACGTGAAGCCACAGATCCTCCGGCCCGCCGCGCTTGAACGTGACCTGCTCGTTCTGGCGGGCGTTGCGCCCCACGAAAATCGGAAACCCCTCCACCTCGAAACGTCGCGGGCCCTTGACCTGTCCGCTGGTGCTGGGGTGGTGTGGCTGGGATGCCCAGCCGTGCTCGATCAGCGCGTCATGCACGGCGTCGATTTCGGGGCGCGATTCGGCCAGCGACAAATCCGCCTCCAGTTGATCCAGGTAAGCGCGGTCGGCCTTGAGAACCCGGATGCGCTTGGGAATCTCCTCGGTGGCGCGGTCGGCCTTCCGGTATCGCTGGAAGTAAGTCTGTGCGTTCTCGACCGGCGATAGGTCTGGGTCCAGTTTGATGGTGCGGGGTTTGCCATCATAATCCGGCACCGTGATCTCACGGGCGCCCGGCTTCACCCGATGCTGGTAGCTCAGGATCAACTCCCCCGCTTCGCGTAGTGAATTCACCTTTTCCTCACTCACCAGCTCCGCCCGTACCTGGGCCAGCGCGTGGTCCACTTGCTCCTGGGCATTTTCGATCAGTTCTTGCACACGTCGTCGAGCGGCGGCGTAAGCGTCTGCCGTCAACCGCTCCTGAAAGTAGCGCCACATCGCGTCGCTGATACTGGGGGCGGGCGCGATGTGCTCGAACTGGCGCGGCGGGTAAGGCGCGAAAGCGAGCACTTGGTCATCATCGCCCAGCGCCACGTGGGGCGCCCACGAGCCATCTTCGAGGGGCGCGAAAAGCTCTGCCAGCGCCGAGGCCAAGCCATCGGGGGTGGCTGTATGCACCGGCGCTTCGGCGCTGCCCGCTGCTCGGTGGGCCACCTCCCGCGCCGCCATCGGGCTGACCCCGAAGAGGCGGCTGGTCAGCAGACGCTGAAGCGGCTGGCCTGGCTCGCCGGAGGCCAGCAACGCGGCCCATTCAAGGGCGGATACCTCAGTCGGCGGTTGCTTACCCGGCGGTTGAGGTGGCGGCTCGTAGGTGTGTCCAGGCAGCGTGACGCGGTAGCGGTTCATCCCCGGCCCGACGTGCTTCGTTGCCTCCAACACCTTCCCTTGCGGCCCCGCCAGAATCAGGTTGCTGTAGCGCCCGATCAACTCGGCGACCAGTCGGCAAGGCCCCGCTTCCCCCTCGAAGTGGAGCTCCAGGATGCGCTCCCATGGCGGCTGAGTCACGTCCACCAGCCGCCCGCCGCGCACCCACTTGCGCAACAGGAGGAGCAGCGGAGTCGCCGTCTCCACGCCCCGGCGCGGCTTCTGCGGCACCAGCATCATTCGCGCGTGCTGCGGGTGGGCCGAGATGAGCAACTGGAGGCGCTTCCCGGCGTAAAGCTCCAGCCCGATTGAACGCTCATTGGGCAGCACCACCCGCTGGACGCGCGCGCCGAGCAGCCCGTCGAGACGGTCTCGCAAACAGGCCAGTGTCAGATGATCTACGTGCATAATTCGCTTCCGTAAATACTCAGCCCCCTGCTCAGAGGGGGGGATTTGGAAATAAACAACCTACTTGCGCCGCTTCCGCCGGATTGCGTGCAACCTGCGGTTGCCTGCCGGCGGGTTTAGCTCTGGATCGCCAGATCCAGAGCGAGCAGAGTGGGTAAATTATTTCTTTCTGAATCCCTGGTTTGTAACCCCCGACTTTAGACGCTGGGTTACAAACCCAGCTTGAGCGGGGCGGGGAGATGCTCGCTCGTTACTTCAGGGCTTCCAGGCGATCTTTCAACTGTGATCGCTCGGTCTGCATATCGGCCAGCTTATCCCGCTCCCGCTGGACGATGTGTTCGGGCGCTTTCTCCGCGAAGGGGCCGGCGAGCAGTTCCTCGCTGTGGGCGATGCGTCCTTCTAGCTCCTTCAGCTCTTTGGAGAGCCGCTTTCGTTCCTCTTTCAGGTCGAGGATCTCGGCCAGCGGCAGATAGCAGATGACGTCGCCGACGACGATGGTGGCCGCTTGCTCCGGTGGCTCCAGTGTGCGCTCAATGGTCAGCCGCTGCGGATCGAGCTTGGCCAGGTTGCAGAACACCTCTCGCTGATTATCCAGGAGATCGGCCGCGTCCCCTGCCGCCACAATGGCCGGGATGCGCTGACCGGGTGTGACGTTATACTCTGCGCGGCGGTTGCGGATGCCGCGTATCAAGCCCATCATCAGGGCCATTTGCTCCTCGGCCTCCTCGTCTAGGAGCGCGGTATCTGGTTCCGGCCAGGGAGCCATCATCAGCGTCTGGCCTTCTTTCGTTCCCTCGGGCAATGCTTGCCAGATTGCCTCGGTCACGAAGGGCATAAATGGGTGCAGCAAGCGCAGCGAGGTCTCTAGCACGTGGAGCAGGACAGTTTGCGGAACTGCCTTATCCGCTTCCTGATGCTCTGAGCCTGTCGAAGCGCCATATAGCCGCACCTTGCTGGCCTCGATGTACCAGTCGCAAAACTCGCTCCACAGGAATTCGTTGATCTGCCGTCCTCCCTCGCCGTATTGGTGCGACGCGAAGAGCCGCTCCAAGTTCTGGGTGAGACGGTTAAGTCGCGAAATAATCCACCTGTCCGTAAGTTTCAAGTTTGAGGTTTCAGGTTGAAGGTTAAACTTGAAACCTGGAACTGGAGCGCTTGTAAACTCAGCGTCTGAAACGTTCATCAGCACGAAGCGGGACGCTTGCCAGATTTTGTTGGCGAAGTTGCGCGCGCCCTCCAAGCGGCGCGGGTCGAGGTTCATGTCCAGCCCCGGCGTCGAGCTGGTCAGCAGAGTATAGCGAAGCGCGTCGCTGCCGTACTTGTCGATGATGTTCAGCGGATCATATTCGTCGATGTTCTCCATCGATTTGCTGATCTTGTCGCCGATTTCGTTGCGCACCAGACCGTGCAGGTAGACGGTGCCATAGGGCGTCTGTCCCGTCATCTCGGCGCCCAACATCATCTCCCGCGCCACCCAGAAGAAGAGGATGTCGTAGCCGGTCTCGCGCACGTCGGTGGGATAGAAGCGCTGGAAATCGGGCGCCTCGGTGTCCGGCCAGCCCAGCGTGGAGAAAGGCCACAGCCCGGAGGAGAACCAGGTGTCGAGCACGTCCTCCTCCTGGTGAATGTTCTCGCTACCGCAGTGAAGGCACGCGGTGGGATCGGTCAGCGCCGACATATGCTCGCCGCACTCGTCACAATACCAGACTGGGATGCGATGCCCCCACCAGAGCTGGCGGCTGATGCACCAATCGCGGATGTTCTCCATCCAGTGGAAGAAGCGCTCTTCCTCCCGCTCCGGCACAATCTCGGTGTGGCCCTCGCGCACGGCGGCCATGGCCGCTTCGGCCAGCGGTTTCGTCTTGACGAACCACTGGGTGGAGACGCGCGGCTCGATGTCTGACCCGCAGCGCTGGCAAGTGCCCACGGTGTGGTGATAGGGCTCGATCTTGATCAGCAGCCCCTCTTTCTCGAAGTCCGCCACGATGTTGCGCCGGCATTGGAAACGATCCTGGCCAGCGTAAGGGCCGGCTAGCTCGTTCATCTGCGCCGTATCCGTCATCACGTCGACCTCCTTCAGGTCGTGGCGGATGCCGATCTCGTTGTCGGTGGGATCGTGGGCTGGCGTGATCTTGACCGCGCCGGTGCCGAATGCCGGATCAACTTCTTCGTCGCCGATGATGGGGATGCGCTGCTCGATGGCGGGCAAAACCACCGTCTCGCCGATCAGGTCCTTCCAGCGCGGGTCGTCGGGTGAGGTGGCGACGGCGGTATCGCCCAGGATGGTCTCCGGGCGCGTGGTGGCCATCTCGATGAACTGCGTCGCGCCAGCGGCCCACTCGCCGCTGCCCCATTCAGCCTGTGGCCCCTCCCAGTCCTGGTTGACGATGGGGTAGCGGATGTGCCAGAGATGGCTCTCCCGCTCGTCGGGGACCACCTCCAGATCGGAGATGGCCGATTCGCAGCGCGGGCACCAGTTGACCAGATAGGCGCCCTGGTAGATGAGCCCCTCTTCGTAGAGCTGCACGAAGGCGGTGCGCACGGCGTGGCTCAGTCCCTCATCCAGAGTGAAGCGATCCCGCGTCCAATCGCAGGAGATGCCCAGGGCTTTGTGCTGCTCCGTGATGCGTTGCAGTGATTGCCGCGCCCATTCCCAGCAGCGTTCCACGAACTTCTCGCGGCCCAGGTCGCGGCGGGTGAGGCCCTCCTTGGCCAGCTCCCGCTCCACCACGTTCTGGGTGGCGATGCCAGCGTGGTCGGCGCCGGGCAGGAAAAGGGTCTGGCGCCCGCACATGCGATTGTAGCGCGTCATCAGATCCTCGACGGCGGCGGTCATGGCATGGCCCAGGTGGAGCACGCCGGTCACGTTGGGCGGGGGCATGGTGATGCACCAGGATGGCGCATCCTCCGGGATCAGGTCCAGCTCGATCTGCGTTTCGGGGCGGAAGTAGCCCTGCTCCTCCCACCACTGGTAGATGCGTTCTTCGTGATCTTGTGGATTGTAGACTTTGGCAAGTTTGTCGGTCATTTTTCCTCCAGAGATTTGTTCGGTTTCATATGCTTGGGGTTGCAAGTAAAAACCCCTTCCGTCCAAGGACGAAAGGGGCAAAAGCCTTCGCGGTACCACCTTGGTTCGATGATAGAACTTTGGATTTCAGAAAAGCCCTCTCATCGCACTCAGCAGCCCTCCGCTCAGGTCTCCGTTCTCTATTCTCCAGTTTCCCTGCCTAAGCGAGGGGCTCTCGCTGTAACGGGCGAACCCGTAGAGGCCTATTCATATTCAGTTAGTTCTTACCGATTCGGCCTCTCGACTCTGGGGCGACTTTCGGCGGGTGGCGCTGCGAGGGCTTGCACCCGGTGACCCTCTTCTCTTCCCAGCCCAGTCTAAAGCTGGAGCGGTTCGCCAGGGCCGATGTCCGCCTACTCCTCCCCTTCTTCGTCTTTGTGAATGTAAATTGTGAGGCTGATTATACCATTGGCTTGTGTGACCGTCAAACTTGGAGCAGGGTGGGGAAATCGTAGCAGTTCCAAGTCCCTCCAGAGGCCGCCAGAGGCGTT
>CAZANJ010000237.1:0-5298 GCA_964486415.1 uncultured Anaerolineales bacterium | reverse complement strand
CTGAGGAGTGTGCTTAATGAATCAACACACAGACATCCGTCTCTCCCTTCCCAGCAAGGGACGCCTGGCCCAGGACGCCATGGGCTTTCTAGCCGATTGCGGCCTGAAGGTGACGAAGTCCAATCCGCGCCAGTATGCCGCTCGCATACCCGCCCTGCCCCGTCTGACCGTCCTCTTCCAGCGACCCGGCGATATCGTCGTCAGCGTGCGCGACGGCAGCGTCGATTTCGGCATCACGGGCATGGACCTGGTGGCCGAGCGCCGTGGAGACAACGGCGCGGTGCTGGTGCTCCACGAGGAGCTGGGCTTCGGGCGCTGTCGCCTCTGCCTGGCCGTGCCGGAGGCATGGGAGCGGGTCCATACCACGACCGAGCTGACCGCTCACGCCAGCGGACTGGAACGACCGCTGCGGGTCGCGACTCAGTTCCCGCATCTCACCGGCGACTTCCTGCGCCGCCACGGGATCGAGCCCTTCACCCTCGTTCACGCCGAGGGCGCGCTGGAGGTGGCCCCCACCATCGGCTACGCCGACATGATCTGCGACCTCGTCTCCTCCGGTCAGACGCTGCGCGACAACCGCTTGCGCCCGCTGGAGGATGGCACCGTCATTCAATCCCAAGCGATCCTCATCGCCAACCGCGCCGCGCTCAAGGCCCGCCCAGAGGTGTTGGAGATTGCCCGCGTGCTGCTGGAATACATCGAGGCCCACCTGCGGGCCGAGGAGCACTTGGCCGTCTTCGCCAATATGCGCGGTGAATCGCCCCAGGCCATCGCGCGGCGGATGTTCGCCGAGGAGACGCTCGGTGGCCTTCAAGGCCCCACCATCTCGCCCATAGTCGCGCGGGAGGGGAACGGCGATCACGGCTGGTACGCCGTCCACATCGTCGTGCGGCGAGACAAGCTCTTCCGGGCCATAGCCGAGCTACGCGCCATCGGTGGGAGCGGCGTCGTCGTGACGCCCGTAGCCTACATCTTCGAGGAGGAGCCGGAGCGCTGCCAGGCGCTGCTGGAAAAGCTGAAAGAATAATCTACTTGCTCAAGCCGGGTGTGCCACCCGGCGGCTGATCGAGTCGGGGGTTGCAAACCCCCTCTGAGCGTATGCCTGCGTAGAGCGTATGTCTCCGTAGAGCTTATGCCTCCATAGAGCTTATGCCTGCGTATTTACAACTGGAGGGAGAAAATGAGGTTGCGAATTTACAAAGATATAGAACAAGCACGGGCGAAACTGTTGCAGCGGCGGGACATGCTGATTCTGGACGAGGTGCCGGAACCGGTGCGCGAGGGTATCCGGCGCGTCTTCGGCGAGAACTTGACACCGGAGGAGGCCGTGGCCCGCATCCTGGCCGATGTGCGCGGGCGCGGCGACGAAGCGCTTTACGACTGGACGGCCCGCGTAGACGGGCTGACGCTGGACGATCTCGAAGTCCCGCCGGAAAAATGGCAGGAGGCCTACGACGCGCTCCCGCCCGACCTGAGTGAGGCGCTCCATCTGGCCGCCGAGCGCATCCGCGCCTTTCACGCCCATCAGCCGATCTCCGCGCTCTCTTGGGAGACAGAGGCGCTGGGCGGTGTGCTGGGGCAACGGGCGACACCACTGGCGCGAGTCGGGGTCTACGTGCCCGGCGGCACCGCGCCGCTGCCCTCCTCGCTGCTGATGACGGCCATCCCGGCCCGCGTGGCCGGCGTGGACGAGGTGATCGTCTGCACGCCGCCCGGCAAGCCCGCCGGTCGCGTGCCTGGAGTCACGCTGGCGGCGGCCCACATCGCGGGGGTGGAGCGGCTCTTTCGACTAGGCGGGGCGCAGGCCATCGGCGCGATGGCTTACTCCACATCCAGCGTGCCCCGCGTGGACAAGATCGTCGGCGCCGGCGGGCTGTTCACCACGCTGGCGAAACGTCAGGTCTACGGTCAAGTGGGGCTGGATGGACTGTACGGCCCGACGGAGACAGTGGTCGTGGCCGACGATTCGGCAGAGCCGGCCTGGGTGGCCGCCGATCTGCTGGCCCAGGCGGAGCACGACGTACTCGCCACCGCCATCCTTCTGACGCCATCGCCCCGCCTGGCGGAAGCGGTACAAACCGAGGTCGCCCGGCTACTAGAGAGAGAGAGCCGCGCCGACGTTATCGCGTCATCGCTGGCGGGACAGGGCGGCATCATCATCACCCCAGATCTGGCGACCGCCGTCCGGCTGGCCGACGAGTTCGCCCCGGAACACCTCTGCCTTTCGGTCAAGGAGCCGGGCGTATGGGCCGAGCGCATCCGCAACGCCGGCGGGCTCTTCCTGGGCGAGCACTCCTTCGAGGTGCTGGGCGATTACGTCGCTGGGCCGAGCCACGTGATGCCCACCGGCGGCACGGCCCGCTTCGCCTCGCCGGTGAACGTGCTCGATTTCGTCAAACTCAGCAACATCATCGCGCTGGACGCCGACACAGGAACACGGCTTTGCCCGACGGCGGCCCGCATCGCGGAGGCGGAATCTCTCACCGCGCATGCCAATGCTGCTTCCGTCCGACACAGTGTCGAACCCAAGGGAGAAAGACATGGACAAAATTGAACCTATTCATCCCAACCTGAAGGCCATCGCGCCATACAATCCGCCCGACCTGAGCGGAGCGGCTGCCCGTGCCGGGGTGGAAGTCGAGCAACTGATCCGGCTCGACGCCAACGAGAATCCCCTCGGCCCCTCGCCGAAGGCACTGGAAGCGATGGCGGCTTACGACGGATACGCCTTCTACCCTGAGCATGAGGAGCTGCGGGAGGCGGTGGCGCGATACGCCGACGCCGCGCCAGAGCAAGTCGTGCTGGGCAACGGCGCCGATGAACTGATCGATCTGCTGATTCGGCTCTTCGTCGAGCCGGATCAGACGGTGCTCACCTGCCCGCCGACGTTCAGCATGTACAGCTTTTTCGCCAAGGTGAACCGCTGCCGCGTGCTGACCGTCCCCCGCCGCCCCGATTTCTCCTCCGATTTCTCAATTGACGCGGCGGCGATTGAGGCCGCGCTGGAGGAGAGCGAGACGGCGGCCCGACTGCTCTTCCTCGTCTCGCCGGGCAATCCAGACGGGCAAGCCATCCCTCTGGAGAGAATACAGCGGCTGCTGGCGCTGCCCTTGCTGGTGGCGGTGGACGAGACCTATATCGAGTTCGGCGGGGAAAGCGCCCTCTCGCTCCTGCCCGATCACGAGAACCTGATCATCATCCGCACCTTCAGCAAATGGGCCGGGCTGGCCGGGCTGCGGCTGGGGTATGCGCTGCTGGCGCCGAGATGGGCCGAACAGTTGAAGCGCATCTGTGCGCCCTACAACGTCAACGCCGCGGCCATCGTGGCCGCCCTCGCCACGCTTGAGGACATGGAGCCGGTGCGGGCCAACATAGCCCGCCTGATCGAGGAGCGGGCGCGATTGCAAGAATCACTGGCGGCGCTGGATTGGCTGGAGCCGCTGCCCAGTCAGGCCAACTTTATCCTCTGCGGCGTGAAGAACCACTCGCCGCGCGAGGTGGCCGAGACGCTGGCCCAAGAGGGCATCCTGATACGACGCTTCTCCGCGCCCTCGCTGGCCGGATATATCCGCATCAGCGTGGGGCGACCGGAGCAGAACGACGCGCTTCTGGAAACATTGAGGGGGATCGGCAAATGAGCGAGGAGAGAATCAGCAAGCGCACGGCCAGCATCGAGCGCAAGACCAGGGAGACGGAAATCGCGGTATCGCTCGACCTGGATGGCGCCGGGGAATATGAGGCATCGACCGGGATCGGTTTCTTGGACCATATGCTGGCCCATGTCGCCGTCCACGGGCTGTTCGACCTGAGGGTGCAGGCGGAGGGAGATCTGCACGTGGACCCGCATCACACGGTGGAGGACGTGGCGTTGACGTTGGGGCGGGCCTTCGACCGAGCACTGGGCGACCGATCCGGCATCGTGCGCATGGGCTCGGCCTACGTGCCGATGGACGAGGTGCTCGCCTTCGTCGCCGTGGACCTCTCCGGCCGGCCCTATGCGGTGACAGAATTGGCCTGGAGCGGCCCGACCGTCGGCGGTTTGCCCGTGACGCTGCTGCCCCATTTCTTCGAGTCCTTCGCCGTCACGGCACAGGCCAACGTTCACGCCCGCGTGCTATATGGGCGGGACGATCATCACAAGGCCGAGGCGCTGTTCAAGGCGCTGGGCCGTGCCCTGGACGCCGCCACGCGTCTCGACCCACGGCGCGGCGGAAGCGTCCCCTCGACAAAGGGTTTGTTGAATGTTGAATGATGAATGGCGAATTGCGAATAGCGAGCGGATGCCCTTATTCACAATTCACCATTCGCTATTTGCTATTCGCTATTCGCTTCCCTCTTCTTGCTGCTGAAGGAAAGAATCGCGCGTGTTTTCCACCAACGCCTTCACCGCAGGCTCTGAAACCTCGACGTAGTAGGGCAACTGGGATGACTTGACGACGTAGCTGCCGCCCTCGGCCACCTTCGCCCCAACGTACAACGTCACGGTGTCGGTCATCGTCTCCAGCGCCGCCACCGCGTTCGGCTCGTCCAGGCCATAGTCGGGCTGCTCCTCCTTGCCGAGCGGCCTGGTCAGGTTGACCGAGGCAGCCCGCCGCAGCAAAGCAGTCACTTGCGCCTGATTCAGGCTCTCATCATCCGCCAGATCGGCCATCGTCCAGGTGCCATCCCGGCCCTTCTCGAACTCGAAGCTCCCGTTGGCGTTCTCCAGCCTCATCCTGTACACATCCGCATGAGGAAAACTCACATAGGCAGCATCGACCCAGGCGGAAGCCTCAGCGTTCGCCTCCCAGGTGGTCAGATCGTTGGTCAAATAGGCCGCATCCTGACCCTTCAGCCGGAAGTGCAAGGCGCCATAACGCGGCGCGGAGCCGAGATAAAGCGTATGCTTCTCCCCATCAGTTGTCACGATCTCGACGCGGCGCACGAAGTCATCGGCGGCGACCTGGAGCCGAGCGTGGCTGGCGTCGGTGCGCGTCACCAGACGGTCAGTGGTCAACCCGATCAGCTTTTCCAGGAAGGGCATGATCTTGTCCGCCTGAGCGGGATAATTATCCGCTTCCGGCATCACCCAAGCGCCATCGACCTTCTCCAAGCGAACGGAATTACCCTCGGCTTCGGCGATGGCCAGGGCGAAGATGTCGCTGACCTCCAGCTCGGAAAACAACGGTTCGCTCTCCACAGCGCCCGTCGACTTCGGCCAGAAGACGAAAACGCCCAGCGCGATTTGAAGTACCAATAGTCCTATCAAAATCTGGTTATGTCGTTTCATAGCTCAACACCTCGTGGAACGTAAAACGT
>CAZANJ010000236.1:0-5328 GCA_964486415.1 uncultured Anaerolineales bacterium | reverse complement strand
AGTGAGAGGGAGGAATGATGGAAGGACGAGATGAGTTGTGTTTGGTGACGCTGGCTGGATTGTTGCATGATGTCGGGAAGCTGGCGCAGCGGGCCGGTTGGCAAGAGCGGAAGGAAAAACATGCTGCCATCGGCGTGCGTTTGCTGGAGGCTAGAGGGCCGTTGGCCCACATAGTCCCTCCAGTGTGGTGGGATGACGTAGGAGATGCAGTCGCCTACCATCACGGAGGGGATACTCATAAGGCTGTCACACAAGCTGTCCGCGTCGCCGATTGGCTAGCCGCATCGGAGCGCTCGACCGGCACGCACGAGAAGCGTGAACCGAGGGAAACGCCTTTGATTCCGATCACGTCTAGACTTTTGCCGAAAGGTCCATCGGAGCAACAAGGTTGGGGGTATGCCCTGGGAAGCGCGGTCAGTGGGAAGGTACTTTTTCCTGAGAGAGGGTCAAAAGTCTCTGAAGAGGATTATGGAAAGGCATGGGATGCGTTCCGAAAACTTGCAGAAGCATTTCCTGGGCCAGTGGATTCTTTTGCCAGGATGGCCGGGTTGCTAGATCTGCTAGCCGAGTCTATGGCCTATATACCCTCCGCCACGCCCTGGGAAAAAGAGGAAAATAAGCGCACCACCCCCGACGTGTCGCTCTACAATCACTTGCACCTGACAGCGTCCATCGCTGCTTGTCTCATGCGGCTGCTTCCCGAAAGGCTGAGCGATCTACACCGCGCCGGGTGGAAGGGTATTCAGGGGGAGGACGTTACAATCGCTCGTTTGCTCAAGATCGACTTTTCCGGCATCCAGGATTTCATCTACTGCATCACAGAGCCGGCTGACCAGCGCAGTTTCCGGAACACGGCCCAGCGCCTGCGCGGGCGCTCGTTCTATCTGGCGGCGCTCAACCGCGCCATCGCCGACTGGCTGGCCCAACGTCTGGATTTGCCACCGACCAACGTGCTCTATGCCAGAGGCGGCGTGATTGAGCTTCTGCTCCCCCCAGACGAGCGGACCAAGGAAAAGCTCAATGAGGCGGTACAAGAATTGAGCGATGGGATGTGGGAGGAATTCCACGGCGATCTGGGCTTCGTCTGGGCGATGATACCGATGCAACCCGGCGATTTTGCCGACGTCCACGCGGTACGGCTGGAGCTTGAGCGACGCATCTCGCGGGCCAAAGGTCAGAAATGGCACGAGCGACTGGATCGGCAGGATTTTTTCCGACGCAGGGAGCTTTACAACGTCTGCCCGGTGTGTAAGCTATCGTCAGGGGAGACGACTTGTAATCTGTGTGAGCTTCATAGGGAGATTGGGCGAGTGCTCCCTCACGCGAATGCGCTGGTCTGTACCCCGGCATGTCCTCCTGAAAATAGCGGCGTCAGGATCTCTTTTCCTTCGCCGATAGTGGATTACCTGACCTTGGTGGATACAGAACAGCAGGCCGCTTTGCTCAGGTGGGCCGAACGGGAGGGCCAACAAGCACTGGTGCGGGGAGTGAACGCTTTCCCCCAGAGGATTGAACGCTGGCCTGCTGAGAGTACGCCGGGCTTCTGGGCCTTTGCCAACGCCGCGCCCATCGTCGAGCGGCAAGTCTATGACTTTGAGCATATAGCCGAGCTGAGTCAGGGAGCGCAGTTGTTGGGCGTGCTGCGTGCCGACGTGGACCGGATGGGGTTGAGCTTTAGCCACGGTCTGCGTCCGGCGACCTTCTCCCGCTCCAACGCGCTCAGCCAGACGGTCTCGCGCTTCTTCGGTCCCTATCTCAATGAGTTAGCCGGGGAACTGACGGAAGAGTGGCGCCACAGCTTGGATGATGAGAACCGCGAAGAACACCGTGATTTGCAGAGCCTCTTCTACATCCTCTACGCTGGGGGCGATGATCTCTTCGTCATCGGCCCGTGGGATCAGATGGTGACCTTTGCGCTGCGTCTGAACCAAAGATTCAAGGCGTACACATGCGGCAATCTGACGCTATCCGCCGGGCTGATTTTCGTCAAGCCCCACTTCCCCATCCAGCACTTTGCCCGCCTCGCGGGGGAAGCCGAGCATGCCGCCAAGGCCGCTGGGCGAGATCGTATCCGTATTTTCGGCCGGACGCTGGAGTGGGATCAAGCACAGGCGCTGGTTGACATGGCTCAAGACTGGGTTGAGGAAGACATTCCCCACGGCTTGATTCACGACCTGGGGCGAATGAGCCGTTCTCACCTCGCTACGAAGGATGAAGAAAAGCCACTCTTCAGCCCCAGACTCTATTACACCTTGACCCGTCGTTTGCAGCGTCGGGACAGGAAAGACCGTGAAAAGATGATCAAACAGGTTTGGCACAACTTATCGGACATTGTAGCGCCGGTCTCGTATGCCAGCCTCAGGCTAAGAAAGGAGTAAATGATGAAGACAATTTCCGATCTCAAACGACAACTCAACCAGGCGGGAACGTTGAGCAACTTGCTGAAGCCGGATGAGTTCGCTGGCGAGGACCAGGTTGCCGCCTCCATCGCGCAGCGTTACAAAGACGACCTCAAGCCTAATCAGACTCGCCGCATCTTTCACACGTTCAAGAAGATTGACCGTAAGACGCGACGCGAAAAAGCGGATGATGATCTTTCTCAAAAGGATCGCACGCGATTGACGTTGTTGGCGCCGGAGATGGCCTACGCTGTGGGACGTGAACTGATACCGCGTGACTTTTACGATGTGCTCAGCCTCTGCTTACAGAAAGATAAACTCAAGACAGTAGGGGACCTGCGGAGATTGGTTGAGTTTCTCAGCGCTATTTTGGCCTACCAGAAGTTCTACGACTAATCAGGAGGATTAACCATGGCACAGCATCTATCCGAGTTCAAAGGTAAGTACGTTATTTCGGGCAAGATCCACTGCCTGACCGGCCTGCACATCGGCGGCAGCGACACGGGGATTGAGATCGGGGGTATGGACAATCCGGTCGTCAAGGACTCGCTGACCGATCAACCTTATATTCCCGGCTCGTCGCTCAAGGGTAAACTACGGTCGATGACTGAGTGGAGCCTGGGATTGATCAAGAAACATTCCAAGCACGATGGCTATATGGCATATGAGTGTGAGGAGTTAAAATCACCTCGCGCAGAAACAGATGCCTCCGACAAATGGGACAGGGCCTACATCGTGGCACGTCTCTTTGGCGCCGCTTCGGATGACACAGGTATCCGCACCAGGTCTGGCCCCACACGTCTGACGGTGCGTGATACGTTCTTGGATAAAATAAGCTCCGAAGAACTGGAACGTGTCCAGGGTGACGGCGTCTACACCGAGGTCAAGACTGAGAACGTGCTAGATCGCGTGACCTCGGAAGCCACCCCACGGGACATGGAGCGGGTGCCGGCCGGGGCCGAGTTCGATTTCACGCTGCTCCTGGACATCTATCAGGAAGAAGATATTGAGTTGCTGCGGACGCTCTTCGCGGCGATGGCGCTGGTGGAGGATTCCACGCTGGGCGGCGGCGGATCGCGCGGGCATGGGCAAATTGAGTTCCGCGACTTGGAGGCCGAGTGGCGTTCGGCAGCTTATTACACTGAGGGCGCGGACAGCAAACCTATCCCCGCAGCGCAGGACGGAGATGTGCGGGCGTTGGCTGCGGAATTTGACCCGCAACAGTGGGTGTGAGATGGAACGCAAGATAATCCTGATGCAACCCCTGGGATCGCATGCCAGCCCTATTCTCTCACACACCTTGTTCGGGGCCGCCTGCTGGGCGTTGGCGATCCTGGGGCGGGACGTTGAAGCAATTCTCGAGGGCTTTGCGGAGGGAGGCCCGCGCTTCGCTTTCAGCAATGCCTATCCTTTCCTGCGCACTAAGGACGGCGACCCGCTGCTGCTGACTCCGCGCCCGCCCTTCCGCATCCCACACAACGTCGTGGACGCTCCTTTTGCGCGTCCTATCGAGGATCAAGAGGATTGGAGCGACCTGGAGAAGCGGGTTGAACGGGCCAAGGAGTTGCAGAAGGCCCGCTATGTCTCACCTGGAGTAGGTGAGCGAATCCGATCTGGCGCATGGAATGCGGAAGAGCTGTTCGACCAGGCATCGCAGGGGCGGTTGGAGATTCACAATGACACACTCTGGCTGGCGTCGGAATTGGAACAGGTCTGGAGGCGAGAACCGGCGAATGCCTGGCAGCAGATCGTCACCCAGCATAACAGCGTGGACCGCATCGCCGGGGCCACGGTGGAGGGATTGCTCTTTCAGCAATCGGAGACCTTCTACGACCGGCAGCGGGCAGGATTGTGGTTCGCGGTCTGGGCCGATGATGAGCTATGGCCCGATCTACAGGCTGCGCTTCGCTTCATGCAGGATACTGGCCTGGGCGGCAAACGCAGTGTGGGCAAAGGACACTTTACGTTCTCCGCCCCGGAAGAATGGCAAAGTCATTTCCCCGCCCCCGCCAGGCGCCAGCGCTTCCTCAGTCTCTCCCACTACATCCCCGCCGCGCCGGGTGAGACCGAGCCGCTGAGTTATACGCTGGACGTGATTCGCCAGAAGGCTGAAAACCGTTATCCGCAGGGGAAGCAACGTGTCTATATGGCTACGCTGCGGGCTTTCAACCCGGGCGGGCTCTTCACGGCCAAATCGCCCGAGGAGCGTCTGTACGGCAAACTGCTTCCGCTGGGGGAGAACGGTCACCACACCGTCTACTACAGCGGGTTGACGCTCCCCTTATGGGGCGAATGGGAGGTGTGATATGCAGACCTACGATGTCAAGATCACCGTGCTTTCACCACTGCACATCGGCTCCGGCGAGCGACCAGGTCGCAAGAGCCGTTGGCACGATCAGGGCCGCGTCTGGATAGTGAATCAGGATGCGCTCTTCCGGCAAGTCTCCGACTCCCCGCGCCTTCTCAGTCGGTTTGAGCAATTTTGTCTGAGCCGACACAGGAAGCTGGGGGATTTTCTGCATTCTGCCCGCATCGATCCCCAGACGGTGGCGCTCTATCATCTCCCATGCATCGGCGGATGGCCCAACAACTACTACTTCTCCCACATCAAGGTCCCCGGACGCCCGCCGCAGCCCTACATCCCCGGTTCGTCGCTCAAGGGCGCGCTCCGTTCGGCGCTGTTGCGGGCACGGCTCATCGGCGACGCGCGAATGCAGAAGAAGGCCGCCGGGCTGGTGCGCCAGCAGATGAGAGGGCATCGGCCCAGCCGCAAACATGCCGGTGATGCGCTGGAAAGAGCTGTCTTTGGTTCAGATCAGCATCACGAGTGGACCCGCCTTTTCCAGGTTGCGGATACACAACCCATCTCCGTGGAAAATCTGTGGGCCACGGAAGTGCGCATTCGCTCGGTGCGTGGTCCGGAGGGTAG
>CAZANJ010000235.1:0-5329 GCA_964486415.1 uncultured Anaerolineales bacterium | reverse complement strand
CCCTCTTCCTCAGAGGGTTAGGGTGAGTGTGACAAGCGCGAATTACCCCAAAGACTTTTGGAACATACCAACAGTAGGACGGCTTTCCATGGCCGCCCTGAGTGGGGAAGGCGAATCCTATTATGCCTGGATCGGGAGGCTGAAAGCGACGCTTAATCCGCCGCCGGGGGTATCATCGGCCCAGATGTCGCCTTTGTGGGCTTCTACGATGTGCCGGGCGATGGATAGCCCCAGTCCGCTCCCGCCAGTCTTCCGCTGGCGAGCCGGGTCCGCTCGCCAGAAGCGTTTGAAGATGTGGGGGAGATCATCATGGGGCACGCCAGGGCCATCATCGATCACGGCGATGAGGATGTCTCTCTCTCGCTCTGCCGCACGCACGGTGATGTGACCTTCGGGGGGAACGTAGCGGAAAGCGTTGCTCAGCAGGTTGCCTATTACCTGTGCCAGGCGGTCTCGGTCGGCCAAGATTTGGGGTAATTTCACATTGGGCATTTCCAGAGACAGCTCGATGTCTTGCTTTTGCGCTTCAGGGCGGTGCGCCTCCACGATTTCGGGCAAGAAGGTATTAGGGTCGAGATGGGTTTTGTGTAGCTCAAGTCGCCCGGCGTCGGCCAGGGCTAACAAGCGCAGGTCCTCCACCAGGCGGGAAATGGTGCGTGTCTGGGCCAAGGCGGCCTGCAAGTTCTCCTGATCGGTGGAATAGACGCCGTCAAGCATCGCCTCCAGAGTCCCTTGAATGACAGTTAGAGGCGTGCGCAGTTCGTGGGCGATGTCGGCGGTCTGATTGCGGCGTGCTCTCTCCATGCGATCCAGGCTCTCGGCCATCTGATTGAATGCTTCGGCTAGCTGGGCTACCTCGTCTTGTCCCCGAACCGGGGCGCGCGCCGAGAGATCGCCCTGGGCGATGGTTTCCGTGGCTGCGGTCAACTTGCGCAGAGGCGCTGTGATGGAGCGAAAGAGCAGTCCACCGATGACGAGTGCGACGCCCAAGGCTGCCAACGTCGCGATAAAGAGCGTGTGCCGGATACGATTCAGGAAGGCCATTTGGGCTGCGTCCATAGGCCAGTTCGGAGGATTCGCCAGCGCGGGCACGAGATAGCCCACGGTCTCACCGTTCACCTCGATGGGTACGCCATTATCTAATGCAGCCTGTGGGACGAATCCTCGAGGGGGACCGTTTGTGTCGGCTATGACCTGTCCTCTGGTGTCGGTGATGCGAAAATCGATCATCCGGGGCGGCGGCCCGCCGGTCGGATTGTTATTTCGCCATTCCCCCATATGCTGGCGTCGCTCGGAAAGGGATTCCAGTACACCCTGGAGCCCTGCCCATGATCCTTGCTGCTCGTAGTATCCGGCCAATTTCGTTGTGGTCTGATCCCATATGTCGCTGCGGGAGATTTCATAGCGGCGGAAGGCTGCCTCGGTGAGCCGGCCGGTCAGCACCGCCACAGTCCCCACGGCAACTATGATGACGATCAGGAAGGCCATTATCCCTTTCCAGAAAAGGCTATTCATCCTCCAGCCCCGGATTTAGTCGGTATCCCACTCCCCGCACGGTGATGACATAACGCGGGTCGGAGGGTTCCGGCTCGATTTTCTGGCGCAGGTTCTTGATGTGGGCGTCGACCGTGCGCTCGTAGGCCTCGAAGGCGAAGCCTTGCACAGATTCCAGAATTTCGGTCCGCGAGTAGGCCCGCCCTGGTGTGGTCATCAGTGTCTCCAGCAGGTCGAACTCGGTCGGGGTCAAGCCCGCCGGTTCGCCGTTCACGGTTACGGTGTGTGTGGAGCGATCCAGCGTGATGGGGCCGGTGCGCAGGACGGGCGGTGCTTCCGGCGCGGGCTGGGCGCGACGCAGGACGGCCCGCACGCGGGCCACCACCTCGCGCGGGCTGAAGGGTTTGGTTACGTAATCGTCGGCTCCCATCTCCAGCCCCACGATGCGGTCGGTTTCCTCGGCGCGGGCGGTGAGCATTATGATCGGCACATCCTGTTCGCGGCGAATGCGGCGTGTGAACTCCATCCCATCCATTTTGGGCATCAGGATATCCAGCACCACCAAGTCTGGCTTGGAGGAGCGGGCAGTGTAGAGCGCTTCCTCGCCGTTGTAGGCGGTCAGCACGCGGTAGCCATCTTTCTCCAGATAGGAGCGTACCAGGCGCACGATTTCAGGTTCGTCGTCGACGACCAGAATGGTTTGAGCCACGAGTGTGTCTCCTTATCTCAGAAGATTCCCAAAATCATCAAGATGCCCAATATTACAAAAGCAATAGCCGAGATCCACAGTAGCGTTCGTTCGGGCACCAATTTGCAGAGCCCTTCGCCACCGAGGACGCCCAGCGCGGTCACCGAAGTCAGCGCCAGCGCCCCACCGATGAAGACTTCCTGCGGCATTTGTGCTTTTCCCGATAGCCCTAGAACGGCTAACTGTGTCTTATCACCCAGCTCGGCGATGAACAGCAGGGCAAAGGTAGCGCCGAAGGCTCTCCAAGGCCACGCTGTGCCGGGCTCACACTCGGCTGGTGTATTTTCGCAATCTTTACACAGTGCTTCATTGCGAGTGGTTTTGTAAGCTTCTATCCCGATCAGCAAACCCATCACCAGGAAGGCCGCGCCGGCGATGATGGGGAGAATGTGTTGAGGGACGAATTGCCTCAGTAGTTGACCGCCGACCGCTCCCAGAGCTGTGACTAGAATCAGGGCCAGGCTCGCTCCCCCGAAGACGGCCCAGGGTCGTCGATGTTTACAAACTTGCGTAACGACAGCCAACTGAGTCTTGTCTCCCAGTTCGGCTACGAAGACCAGGCCAAAGGTTGAGAGTAAAGTGTCCCAGTTCATAAGTTGCCTACTCGCTTGCTATAAGATCAATCCCGAACAGTATTGGGTAAGATACCACGAACGGCAATTTATTGCAACGAATCGCTGGCCAGTATGCGACGATTCCGTGAAGCATAGAAGGTTGGGTGTGAATTGATGCGGAGAGGAGCTTCAGGGGGAATGGAACAGCCTACTTGCTGCGGCTTTCAAGCGATGGATGATTCCCATGGGCAGCGGCAGGAGTGGGAGTAGTTCGATGTGGTACCGTGGCCCGCCGATGGCCTTTATCAGCTTCCGGGCACGTTTGAGATCGGCGTGGGATGTAGGATCGAGCTCGCGCAGCTCGTGCCAGGCGCGATCGGATGGTGTGGACGAGAGTTGCCGCAACATGTCAAACTGGAACTGCCAGGCGACCAACTCCCCGCGAACCGACAGTGCTTCCAACAGGCCCTGTTCCAGGTGCTTGACCTCGTGGGCCAACAGCGAGCAGAGCCAAGGATCGTCGGGGTGACTGTCGGCGTAATCCGCGTTCAGAAAGACGCCGAAACGCAGCCGGCGCCAGTCGAACCAGGATGCGCCGGAGCCGCGTTGTTTGGAGAAGCCCAATCCTGTGTTGTGCCGCCGGATGTATGTCACGCTGGCCTGACCAAGCGGTCCAGATTTCTCTAGGACAGCGAGTGCTTGTTCGAACCAGGTGGGTTCTTGTGTTTGGGGCAAGATTTGTTTCCTTCGAGAATATGCACTTGGGTCAAAAGTAACTTTGCTCACGCCGGACGGCACGTCCGCCAGGAGCGATATGCGACGGCAGGTGATAGTCGAATCAAGGGAGAGCGCCCCCGCGCTCCCCCTCAAATCTCACTGCTTATAGTTGGCTATCGCATACCCCGTCCGCGCCCGCCGTGTCCAGGTCTGCTACCTCGTCCTTGACCGAAGGGCTGACCGCCGGGTGTGAAGCCTTGCTCAAGCCCCTCAATCATCCAGTCAGCCTGCTCCTGGGTCAAGCGGCCATTCTCCACAGCTTGCTCGATGGCCTGCTTTCGGGCCTCGATGCGGGTTTCCTCCATCGCATCGCGAACCGCTTCCATCTCCACTCCCTGCTCCTCGGCGACTTCAGCCACGCTCTTGCCGTCGTGCAGCTCGGTGAACAGACTTTCGGGCGTCAGTCCCAGCGCCTCGGCCACGGCGTCGTACATCGTCCAGAAGCCTTCATTGAACTGACCGAAGACCCCACCTGCTGCACCGCGAGGCTGCCAGGGCTGCTCCAGCCGCTCCGGGAGATCCTCAGCCAATCGCTCCAGGATCTGAGCCATTTGCTCCTCGGTCATTCGGCCATCCTCTACAGCTCCCTCCAGTTTGGCCTCGGCCGCTGCGAGGGCGGCATCCACGATTTCCTGCGGATCCACACCCTCACCCTCGGCGATCTCGGCGAAGGTCTGACCATCCTCAAGCGCGGCGATGATCTCATCCTCGCTCAGCCCGGTGACCTCGGCGGTGATTCCCACCAGCCCACGCTCTCCGCGTCCCTGGAATGGGCCGCCGCGCATTGGAGCGCCTCCGGAGAGGTTGCCAATCATGCCGCTGCCAAACGAACCTTTATCGTGGAAAAAATGACCGTCTATGGGGGGCTCTGGGCCCTGAGCATAGGCAAATCCCACACCTCCCAACACCAGGAGCAGAGCACCAGCGATTCCTAAACCTACCAACAATTTCTTATTCTTCAACATGTCATACCTCCTATGGGTTAAGTCGATCATCGCTTTGTTTACGCTCGTGATTATAACCCAGATATGTGAAGATTCTGTGAAGAGGGAATGAATTTTAGGTGCAGTTTTTGCTTTATCCTGCTCCGTCCAGCGGCTCAGCAAATTCTAGCCAGTATCCACCATATCCGCCGATGTAGAAACGAAGCCTTCGGGTGCCCGGCTTTTGTTCATCCAACAGGTCTCGCGAGACGTAGACAGTCAGATCATCGACCTTGAAAGGGACATACTCTCCTGGGTTGTCGGGTTCTGCCATCCGACCGGATGGTCCTTTGAAGAAATTTCATCACCCCATACATACCCAGGTCCAGCGAATAGTGATGATGCCCTCTCGCTTGCGGATATAGTCCTGAGCCCATTCGGATGGGATGCTAGCCTTTCTCATAATCGTTCACCTCACGTGAGCAAATTATTGTGCCTTGTGCACAGCTTTCACACTCAAATTGGATTGTGGTATGTTCGATGTTAAACTCTTCGATCAATTTCGCTTTCAGGTTGGCCATAATGCTCTGCGCTTCGCTGAGTGACTGATCATCCAGCAAGACGTGGGCGCTGAGCGCTATGTAGCCGGGGCTCACCGTCCACACGTGCAAATCGTGCACTTGAGATACTCCTGACACTTCGCACATTGCCTCTGCCACCTGAGAGGCTGTCAAGCCTCGCGGTACTCCTTCCACCAGGATATGGATCGATTCCCGCAGCACTCGCCCAGATCCCACCAGTATGATGAGCCCGATGAGCAGGCTGACCACTGG
>CAZANJ010000234.1:0-5371 GCA_964486415.1 uncultured Anaerolineales bacterium | reverse complement strand
CTGGCGATCCAGGCCAGAAACAGGCTAATTTTGGCTCGCTAAGCCGCTGGATCTGGCGATCCAGCGGGAGCTGGTGAGGGGAGGCTTACCGGTTTTGATGGTCAAAAATCATCATTGATAATCTGAGGTCCGATATGAATTTAGGATGTTTGTTTGCCGACATATTTATCGTGGAGAGTGACGCTGATCTCGTCCGATCCATGCGGGTACTGCTGCAATCCGCCGGGTACACGGTGCGCAGCGTGGGTAGCGGCGAGGAGGCGAAGAAGATTATACAGGCTAGCCCCCCGGATTTGATCCTGTTGAGTTGTAGCCTGTCGGATTTGAACAGCCACGATATGGCGCGGCATCTGAAGAATAACACGGATTTGCCCTTTATTCCCATCATCGTGATGGGCCATCCTGATGATTCTGAGGATGCTACCGTGTTGGATGCTGGGGCGGATGAGTTCATCAGCAAGCCGATAGATAACACGGAACTTTTGACCCGTGTGCGCGCTATGCTGCGCTTGAAGATCACCACCGATGATCTGGCTGAGCTTAACGCCACCTTGGAGCAAAAAGTCGAGCAGCGGACGCGCGAACTGGAGGAGGCGCACGCCAAGCTACGCCACAATGAGAAACTGTCCGCTTTGGGACGCCTTGCTGCCTCAGTTGCGCACGAGGTCAATAACCCTCTTGGATCTATTCTCACTCACCTTTACCTGGTGCAAGAGATGAACTCGCTTGATCCATCGGTGCGTCAGGATCTGTCCGTGATCGAGCGCCAGGTGGATAGAATCGCCAGTCTGGTTGACCAACTGCGCAGCTTTTCCAAGCCGCCGCGCGAGGAACGCCGGCCCGTCGCGCTCACCGAGGTGGTTGAGGACGTGCTGACCTTGACGAGCAAGGAACTGGAAAAGAGAAACATCCAGATTATGTCCGAACTTGACGATTCTCTCCCCCCTGTCCTAGCATCGCCTGATCAGTTGGAGGAGGTCTTTATGAACCTTATCCTCAACTCACGGGATGCTATGCCGGAGGGTGGCACTCTTAAGCTTTGTGCCAACGCCTTGTCGGATGAAGGATGCGTTGAGGCCCAGGTGATCGATACTGGCCTTGGCATTCATTCAGACGTTAAGGATCGCATTTTTGAGCCTTTCTTCACCACCAAGGGTGATGAGGGAACCGGCCTGGGCCTGGCGATTTCTCATAGCATCATCGAGGACCACGGGGGTGAGATTGAGGTGGAAAGCGAAGTTGGACAGGGGACTAAGTTCACGTTACAATTGCCGATGGCAGCATAAAGGGAAAATTGAGGATGGAGACTAGGGGATAGTGTGGCATGTTTATCAATTGGAAGAAGCGGGAAATCAATCTGAATATCGTTTACTACGGGCCGGCCCTGAGCGGCAAGACTACGAATCTCCAGCAGATTCATGAGCGCCTCAATCCTAAGATCCGTAGCGACTTGTTCACACTCAACACACGTGATGATCGCACCATTTTCTTCGACTTCATGCAGTTAGAAGTGGGGAAGATTGGCCAGTTGCGGCCCCAATTCGGATTGTATACCGTTCCTGGACAGGTGTATTATCAATCCACGCGCGAGGCTGTGCTCCGCCGCGCCGACGGTGTAGTATTCGTGGCCGATTCCCAGACTGCGAGATTGAGTGCGAATCAGACCTCCTGGCAGGATATGGATCGCTATTTGGGACAGATGGGACATTCCCTTTCCTCCTTCCCCGTCGTTGTCCAGTTCAACAAACGTGACCTGGAGGACGTGATTCCCGTCCCCGATCTCAAAGCTGCATTGGGGGTGGAGGACTATCCCTGTTATGAGAGTGTTGCCATTGAGGGATCGGGAGTGCGTGAGCCACTGCACGCAGCGATGCGTCTGGTGCTGGCCGATGTGCAGCGTAAGCTTTCCTTACACGAGAATAGAACCCAAGAATGAGGCGGGCACAGAAGGTCATCCATCAGTTGCTGGTAGAGAACGGGTTCAAGGCCGCTGTGCTGACCAACTCGTGGGGCCTTCCGCTGGTAGCCTTGCCCTATGGGATGGAATCGGAGGCGCCGGCTGCTATGGTCGCTCTCATTCGGCGCACGTTTAAGCGGGTGCATGATAAAGTTGGGCTTAGGGAAATGGAAGAGGTCAGGCTGCGCGATGAGATGGGCCAGAGTTTGGTCTGTCGGCGCATTATCACGGATGAGCATGATCTCGTTTTGGCTGTGCTCGTTCCGCCAGGACAGGACAACCCGGCGGCTATTGATCGAGCCGTTCAGCAGATCGAGGAGGAATGGCTCTCCTGAGACTGAAAGCGAGGTGGGATGGCATTAGAGGGAAATCTGAGCGACATCGATGTCGCTGATCTGATTCAGTTGAATTGTCAATCGGGCGCCCGTGCTCGCTTGACCGCAAAGCGTGGTGATGAGGTAGCGGAGTTGTACTTTGACGCCGGTCAGGTTGTACACGCGAAGATGGGGAACCTGCAAGGCGCGGAGGCAGCTTACCGCTTGCTGGCCTGGGAGAGCGGTACTTTTGATCTCGAAAAAGAAGTCCCTCCCCCGGATGTCACCATCAGTATCCCCTGGTCAGCCCTGATCCTGGAGGGTATGCGTCGCCTGGATGAAGAGCGAGAAGGACAGGGAGAGCAAGAAGAAGAGGCGGAGAAGGCAGATAAAACGGTACAGTCGAGAATCGGAAAGGAGTTAGGAGAAATGGCAGTTGAGACGCGCAAGGAACGATTGGAAAAGACGCTTCGCAATTTAGTAGAGGGGTCGGCCGACATTCAGGGCGTAGCCGTAATCAGTATGGATGGTTTGATTATCGCGGCCGTTCTGCCCCAAGGGATGGAGCGCACGCGCGTGGGAGCAGTAGCGGCCGGCATCTTGAGCCTCTCGGGTCGCTCGATAGAGCAATTGAAGCGTGGTACTCTCCAGCGGACGCTGGTACAAGGCTCTGAAGGCAACGTGGTCCTCACCCAGGCAGGTAAAAATGCCGCTTTCGCCGCCCTGACTGGTCAGGACGTAAACCTGGGCCTGGTCTTCCTGGAGGCACGCGAGGGTGCGGAGGCTGTGGCCGAGATATTGGGGTAGGGGGTAGGGAATGAACAAGTCATTTATCAAAGAAGTCGCAAGTTTGAGCGGGTTGACGGACGAAGATCGGCGTTTGTTGACCGAGATGAAGCCAGATTTGGAAAAGCACGCTTCTGGCATCGTCGATGCTTTCTACGAGAACCTGGAACAGAACGATCACCTGCACCAGATCTTGCACTCTGAGCCTGGTCGCATAGAGCGGCTGAAGGGCCATCTGCGCCGCTGGCTGGTCAGTTTGTCCGAAAGTGCCCCTGATGAGGATTATTTCGAGGAACGCTACCGCATCGGTCACCGCCACGTCGAGGTTGGACTGGAACCACGTTACGTCATCGCTGCCATGGCTTGGTGTCGGGCGACTGTCGCGGAGACCATCGTCGAGGCCGAGTATGCCGATGACGCTCAGAAAGATTCTCGCTGTGCTGCGTTGAACAGAGCTATGGACCTTGATCTGAACATCATGCTCCAATCCTACGATGACAAGCGTGTCGATCAGTTCCTGGAAGTGACCGGCTTCAGCAAGAAGCTGTTTGAAAATATGCTCTCCGAGGAGGTATGATCTTTTATGCCAACCCAGGTTTTGTTTGAAAACCAGGATCACAAAAACATTCTGCTGGAGGATTTCACGTCGGGGCAGATGGTGCAGGCCAACCAACATCTGATCATTCATGAGAAGGAAGCGATGTTGCTGGACCCGGGTGGTCACAAGGTCTACTCAGCATCGGTGGATGAGATATCAAGTTTGGCGCCTGGGGGGAGCTTGAAACATATCTTTTTTTCCCATCAGGACCCAGACATTGTCGCGGCGGCTAACGGATGGTTGATGGTGACCGATGCACGGGCCTACTTGCCTGCGCCATGGATCCGTTTCGTGATGCACTTCGGCGTGGACGAGATGGTGATGGATCGCATTCACCCCATATCGGACAAGGGTATGACCGTCGATATGGCCGGCTGTCAGCTTTTGATCCTGCCGGCCCACTTCTTGCATTCACCGGCCAACTTCCAGGTCTATGATCCGGTGTCCAAAATCCTGTATTCGGGCGATCTTGGCGCTTCGCTGGGGCAGACCTATACAGTGGTCAAGAACTTCGACGATCACGTTCAGTATATGGAGGGGTTCCATCGGCGATATATAGCCTCAAATAAAGTGCTCAAGTTCTGGGTCGCGATGGTCAGGCAGTTGGAAATTGAGCATATCGCTCCCCAGCATGGCGCGATGTTGATGGGGAAAGAGAATGTCGAGCGGTTCATCGACTGGGTTGAGGGTTTGACGTGCGGTGTCGATCTGGTAGAAGCGATCTACAAGCTTCCTCAAGTGTGAAGCGAGGATTATGATGGGCGACAAGAAAAGTATTTTGGTCGTGGATGACGAGCAATCCGTGCGCGAAGGGCTGAGTCGCATACTCACCAGACACGATTATCATGCCCAAACTGCCAGCACGGCTGAGGAAGCCTTGATCGTGATGGATGAGGATGATTTCGATCTGGTTCTGACCGACCTACAGATGCCGGGGATGGACGGGTTGGATTTACTCAAGAAGGTGAAACAACGGGCGCCCCATATGCCGGTGGTGATCATCACCGCTTATGGCACGACCGATGTGGTCATTCAAGCCCTGCGGGAGGGTGTAAGTGATTTCGTCACCAAGCCTTTTCGGCCCAACGAGTTGCTCGGTATCCTGAATCGGGAGGTAGCCCATCGGAAGCCGGATATTCCGCCGGAGGAGCCAGTCGACGATGCCCCGCTGGGCCTTCAGCTTTCCTCTTCACAGCTTGACGAGATTGATGGCTTATTGGCCGAGTTGCGGGCTGAGGTCGCCGCTCGCTGTGTTCTCCTCATCGAGGGCACCGGGCATCTAATCGATGCGAAGGGCATCATCGACGATCTAAACGTGGCCGCCTTGGCCACACTGGTGGCTGGAGATTTTGCAGCTACCTCCAGTATCGCCTCCCTCATCGGCGAGGATGACGCCTTTCGTTTGAATTATCACGAGGGGGAGTATTACAGCGTCTACTCGGCCCACGTGGCGCCCGAGGTCTTTTTGCTGATCATTTTCAGTCAGGATGTCAAGTTGGGCTCGGTGCTTTACTATGCTAAACAGCATCTTCCTCGCTTGCAGTCGATAGTTGAGCAAGGTATGGTGGAGGAGAAAGCGCAGCAGCAGGATGATCAGCAGCAAGAGACGCTGCCTCCAGAGCCTTTATCCCCTCCCCAGCTTGATGCAGATTCTCAAGAGGAAGCTCCTCCCACGGAGGCTAAGCAGGATTCAGGAGAACTCTATTCATTTGAGGA
>CAZANJ010000233.1:3332-5393 GCA_964486415.1 uncultured Anaerolineales bacterium | reverse complement strand
CTATCGCCTCCCAGTAATTCCCCTGCACCTCCAGCACGTAGCCGTAGTTGCGGTGGACGTCCACGCTGTGGTCATCTAATTCCAGGGCGGTTTGGGCATACTGGTTCGCCTCATTCCAGCGCCCCGCGTCGATGTAGGCTTCGGCCAGATAGGCGTACCCCTCGGCGTAGGCTGGATCGAGCTCGACGGCGTGATGGCAGGTTTCGATGGCCTCCTCCACGTCGCCGACCCAGTCATATGCCATGCCCAAGATAGACCATGCGCGTGCGTTTTCTGGCGCCATTTCGACCGCACGCTCGGCGTAGCGCACGGCTTCGACGGTCCGTTTTTCCAGGGCCAGCAACCGCGCCAGGGCGATGTAGACCTCAACATCGGTGGTGTCGAGGGAGAGCGCTTGCGCGTAAGCAGCGATGGCTCCGGAAAGGTCGCCCTGCCAATAGCGGTCTTCCGCCTCGAAGATGTAGGATTTTGGGGTGCGGGTGGGCGTTGGGGTGGGGACGAAGGTGCTCTCTACCTGTTCCTGATCGATCTGGGAGTAAACGTACAGGGCAAGGCCGATCAGGGCCAGCAGGAGTATCACGCGCCAGGGAGATGATTTACGTTTCTTCCGTCCTGAGCTTAGATACATTGTCAATTCAAAGCACTTCAAGTAACTTCTCAATTCGGGAGAAAAAACCTGTTTTTCGTTTATAATTGAGTGGCGCTAATGATAGCACTTTCAGTCTGCAAGTCAAGGTTGCCTCGCCCGTAAGCTATGGTAGAATAGCTGAAGTAAACTGACCAAATTTTTTCCAAGGGCGGGTATTCTTCTGCACCATTGTCCTCCGCGTAACTCGACCGGAAATCTGCCCCGCTGTTTGGAGTAAATCCGATAAGGAGGTTTTTGTGCGCAACATTATGGTCACCGGCGGCGCCGGTTTCATCGGTTCCAACTTCACCCGTTATATGCTGGAGAAATACCCGGCCTATTCCATCGTCGTCTACGACAAACTGACCTATGCCGGGAATTTGGATAACCTCAAGGACGTGGCCGAGGATTTCGGGGATCGTTACGCCTTTGTCAAGGGCGACATCTGTGACGCCGAGACGGTGCGAGAGACAATTATGGAGCACGGCGTGGATACTGTTGTAAATTTCGCCGCCGAGACCCATGTCGATCGCTCGATTATGGACCCCGACGCCTTCATCAAGACCGACGTCTACGGTACTTACACATTGCTGGAGGCGACCCGCGAGCTTGGCCTGGAACGATACCATCAAGTGAGCACCGATGAGGTCTACGGACACGTGCCGGAGGGCGCCTCCAAGGAGACTGACACCGTCGCGCCGCGCAGCCCCTACGCGGCCAGCAAGGCCAGCGCTGACTTGATGATCAACGCCTACCGCGTGACCTATGGGGTGCCGGTCACCATCACGCGCGGGGCGAACAACATCGGCCCCTACCAGTATCCGGAGAAGGTAGTGCCGCTCTTCGTCACCAACGCCATCGACGATCAGCCGCTGCCACTCTATGGCGATGGCTTGCAGGTGCGTGATTACCACTACGTGCTCGATCACTGTGAGGCCATCGATCTGGTGCTACATGAGGGGAAGATCGGCGAAACCTATAACGTCGGCACCGGTTCTGAGATGCGCAACATCGATATGACCCACATGATCCTCGAATTGTTGGGTAAGCCGGAGAGTCTCATCCAGCCGGTGGAGGATCGCGCCGGACACGACCGCCGTTATGCACTCGATGTGAGCAAAATCAGGGCGCTGGGCTGGGAACCGGCCCATACCTGTGAGGAGGCCATCGAGAAGGCCGTGCGCTGGTACGTGGATAACGAGTGGTGGTGGCGCCCGATCAAGAGCGGGGAGCACTACCAGGAATACTACAAGCAGCAGTATGAATGGCGAATGATGAATAGCTAATGTAGGGCAGGTTTCCATACCTGCCGCGTTCTGTGGGGCAAAGCGAATGTAGGGCAGGTTTCCACACCTGCCGCGTTCTGTGGGGCAAAGCGAATGTAGGGCAGGTTTCCATACCTGCCGCGTTCTGTGGGGCAAAGCGAATGTAGG
>CAZANJ010000233.1:0-3232 GCA_964486415.1 uncultured Anaerolineales bacterium | reverse complement strand
ACCTGCCGCGTTCTGTGGGGCAAAGCGAATGTAGGGCAGGTTTCCATACCTGCCGCGTTCTGTGGGGCAAAGTCATAACGCAAGAATTATGTGAAGGAGATTACAGATGGCTACAGTCGAAAAAAGGGCGGAGTTTAACGTGTCGGTGGATAAAGCATTCAGCACAATTGCGGACATCAGTCAGTGGCCCCAATGGATCCCTCCCTTGACCAATATCGCTGATATTTCGGGAGAGGACATGGGCTCTACCTACAATTGGGAATTTAAGTTGGGTCCCCTGCCGGCTTTCAAGGGCACGGGGGAGATCACCAAAATGATCCCCAACAGACGTTTCGAGGTGCAAACGCAAGGCATTCCCAGCAAATGGCTGTTTGAGTTTGCTGATCGAGAGAATCAGACGGTCATCAGTGCCAATATTGAATACAATATCCCAGGGGGCGGCATAGCGTCCAAGCTGGTGTCGAAGCAGGTGGAGGAGAGTCTCGGCTTGCTGAGAGGAATTCTCGAAGCCTAGTTCAGAGAGGGAGCAAGGCGACGATCGCTCGCACTCTCTCCAAGAAGCCAGGGTTTGCCGTGAGTGAAGCAGCGAAACCTGGTTTCCTCCCCCAGTTACGATCTCTCTTTGAGCACAGAACTTATGAATGATCCCGACCGCATCGCTTTCTTTCTGCTCAAGGAGGTCACTCGCGCTATCGGGGAGTTCGAGTTGATCGACGATGGGGATCGGGTGGCGGTAGCAGTCTCTGGGGGCAAGGATAGCCGCGCGCTGCTTGAGTTGTTGCTCCGCCACCGTGCGCGAGTTCCGTTCCATTACGATCTGCTGGCCCTTCACGTCGTCGGCACATCGGCCGGCCTTCCGGATCGGCGCTCCGATCTGGAAGTCTGGTTTCAGCGCCTCGGTGTCGAGTATCATTTCTCCCCCCTGGAGTTGCCGCCGGATGAGCCTCTTCCGCTCAATTGCTTCCGCTGTTCTTGGAATCGTCGTAAGGCGCTCTTCATCACAGCGCACGAGCGCGGCTGCAAGAAGTTGGCCCTTGGCCATCACGCCGACGACGCTGCCGTCACGACGCTGATGAATCTGATGTTCAGCGGAAGGTTGGAGACGATGGCGCCGCGGGTGGAGTTCTTCGACGGAGCGATCACCGTTATTCGCCCCTTGATCTATCTGCCGGAGAAAGAGCTAGCACGTTACGCCCAGGCCGCTGATTATCCCCAGCTTACGCCGTGTCCCTTCGGGCAAGATTCAAAACGTGGAGAGGTCGAGGCATTTCTGCGGCGCCTCGGTCGCGAACGGGAGCAGGTCAGGACCAATCTCTGGCGGGCGGCTCGTGAGGCGATGGAGTTCTGAGGAGTGGAGGGGTTCTGCTGCTTATGGCGTCTCGCCCTCGATGAAGCAGACGATACCTTCTACGATGCCTTTAGCCACCAGGTCGGCTCTTTCTGTGAGCATCTCCCGGTCGTGGTGCATAAAGCCGGTCTCGATGATGGCACCCGGCGTCTGACCATCAATTTCGTAGAAGCTGTGGTAACGCCTCATATCATAGGTGATGCTGTTGGCGTGGAAATACATATCGGTGCGAGCGGCGTAACATTGGGCCATGCAGGACACTAGCCGCTCCTCGGCCTCCGGCACGAGGCTGTCCTCGACGCTGGCGACCTTGAACCCGCTGGCAGGCGGGGTGGCATTGGGGTAGGGTTCGCAGGAATCGGCGTGGATGGAGATGAGGGCATCGGCCTGGTAGTTTTCCAAGCGCGGATCATATTCCTCCAGCAGTTCAGCTCGATAACCGAGATCTTTCAAGGTCTGAACCACTCGCTGGGCCACATCTAGATTGACCTCGACCTCGGTCAGGCCATCGGGGCAGATGGCGCCTTGATCACTTCCCCAATGTCCGACCACGATGCCGATAAGGGGGATGCCTGGCGTGGTCTCTGTGGTCGGCGCGAAGGCCGCAGCGGAGGCATCAGAGGACCCCGATGGCGCGGCGGTGGCCTGGTCAGTGGGGATGGTTGAATCTAGGATGGCCGTGGGAGGCACAGGGGAAACATCCGTTGTGCTCACCGCTGGCGATACGGGCCACCACAGCCCATAAACCATCGCGCCCAGAGCCGAGAGGCAAGAGACGAAAACGAGGAAACGTGAGACGTTAGGAGCAGCGCTCTGGAGTTCCTCTTGCCCAGTTCGAGTGGGATTATAATTTCGACGTGCCATTTTTATCCCTCGGTGAACGTTTGAAGCTGGTACAATATTACCCCAGAATGAACACGAAGTCAATTGGAATAGCTTGAATGGCGAATGATGAATGGCGAATGAACTTACAACCTCGTTACATCCAGGTCACTCACGGCGACCGTGAAGCCAAACTAACCCACTACCGCTTGGGCCAGGGTGAGCAGCGCGTGCTCATCATGGCGGGCGTGCATGGCTGGGAGCATGGCGGCGTTCAGACGGCCTACGCGCTGCTGGAGCGCCTGGCGGGCGAAAGCCTGCACGGTCAAATTGACCTGCTGCCCGTCTGCAACCCGCTGGCCTACGCCGCCGAGAGGCGTTTCACGCCCGACTGCGACCGTGACATGGCGCGCTCCTTCACCCCCGACGAGCCCGCCAATCTGACCGAAGCGCTGAGCCGCGCGGTGATGAGCATGGCAGCGAAGGCCGATGTGGTTCTGAACCTCCACAGTGCCGGAGATGCCCGTTACCTGCCCCACGCCATGTTCTATCAAGAGCGGGACGCCGAGTTCGCGGCCTCGCTGGGGCTACCTTTCGTCATCAAGCGGGGCACACCGGAAAGGCTAGCCCATCACATCTTCTCCCGCCTGCGACCGGAGCAGCGCACGGTGACGTTGGAGATAGGCGGAGGCACCGTCGCTTTCTCCGAGGATGTCAGCCTGGGCGTCGACCGCATTTTGGCATTTCTGGGGCGCCGGGGATTTTTTGGGGCGAGCGGCGCGGCCGATTATGAGCGCGACCCCACGCCGGCGGATATGGTCTGGATGACCGACGCGCGTCGCTTTGTACGCGCTCCGGGAGAAGGGGCCTTTTACTCCGAGGCGCGGCCGGGCGCCGATTTTGACGCCGGGGAGCCCTTCGGCTTCTGGGTGGATTTGGAGGATTTTCGTCCCCGGCCCATCCTGGCTCCGACGACGGGCAAGCTGATCTACCTGCGCACGCGCAACCGCGCCCCCAGCGGCGGGAATGTGGCCATGTTCTTGCCCGCAGACGACAATACCA
>CAZANJ010000232.1:0-5400 GCA_964486415.1 uncultured Anaerolineales bacterium | reverse complement strand
TGGACTCACCCAATGCCACAGAAAGCCTCTGGCGGCCTCTGGAGGGCCTTGGAACTGCTACGATTTCCCATATACTCACCGGCTTTCAAGCGGAACCAATCACGGTAGAATTATTGCTCAGGTGGACGCTGGGGGCGCGACCACGAACGTGGGGTAAGGGACGGGAAATTGGATCAGGCGTTCGTCGATCTCGGTCATCACTGCTTGTTCTATGGTCATGAGAGCCCTCTCTAGTTTTCGTCGAGCACCGGCCTGAAGAGCCGGTGCTGGGTTTCTTCCACTCGCTCCCGAAGGATCGCCAGATCCTTCGGGAGCAGCGTCTGTCACTCGGCGGTAATTCTTCACTCCCGCCAGCGGTAATCCCGATCCAGCGCTTTCTTGAAGTCCTTGTGGATCTCCCTCTTGTGCTCAAGCTCCCACTCATCGCCGGTCCAGCGGTAGAGCAACAAGCAGTGTATCTGCTGAGCGTGCGGCGTGTTGTTCCAGCGGTCGATCTCGGCGTAGGCCGCCCTCACCCAGCCCTTGTCCCGGTTCACCCAGCCGATCCTTCTCTCCTCATGCTTGTTACGCGGCGGATGCTCCAGCGCCAGCCAGTGATTCGACTCGGTGATGTAGATCGGTCGGTCACGCCATTTTTCCGGGATGGCCTCGGCGAAGGTGCGATAGGCCAGGAAATCGTAATAGTGCTCGTGCGGGGTTCCCGGTGGCAGCGGCTCGTCGGTGAAGACTGTCTTCTTCGTGATCAGATCCACGTCGAGCCAGTGGGTGTAGGTATGGAGTGCGATGCCATCCAGGTCAGCGATGTAGCTGAGCATTTCCTTGAAGTATTCCAGCGGGCGGTACTGCCGGTTGCCCATCAGCTTCCAAGGCGCGGTGTTGTAGGGGTCCACGGCGCCGGGCACGACGATGGCCTCCGGTTGCACCTCTTTGATGCGCTGCCGCGCCAGGTTGAATACCGCTGCGTATCGCCTGGGGGTGATATGCTCGGTCGGATGCTGGGCACCTCCGGGGTGCTCGCGGATGTTGTTCTGCTCGTTGCCGATGATCCAGATGTGGCAACCGGCGGAGTTCGCGACGTAGTTGGCGCAGGCTCTGGCGAAGTCGGGATACTTGTTACTCATCGGGATCGTGCCGGCCGGCTCGTAGCCGTTGTTCAAGCGCACGATGACGCCGTAGCCATCGCGCGACCAGGAGCCGTAATCGTGCCCTCCGCTGTGGCGCGGATTATCCCCGATGGCCTCGGTGAAGAGCGTCCAGCCGGTCTTATCTTTGCTCTGGAAGAGGAAGCGGAAGTCTGCCGGCGTGGTCGCGCCGGCGGCGTGCATGCCGAAGATCCAGGCGCATTCCCCGGCGGGCAGTTCCATATCCTCCACCGGCTGCCGCTTGTCGGCCAGCATTTTCGCCCGCAGGTACATCCCGTTCACGTACCCCTCGTGGAGGCTGGGTGTGCGCACCTTGATCCAGCGATCCTTCCCCAGCTTATGGCTTATTTCACTTGGGTCTTCTTGCACCTCCAACAATGTGCCGTCCTCCACGCGCCAGGTAGCCTTCGTATTCGCCCCCGGCCCCTCCCGCAAGTTCAAGCCGGTGGTGCTGTGGACGGTCGTGTAGGAGATCAGTTCCCCGATGGGCGGCTTGTAGATGCCGAGATACCAGGCCGCAACGTAGCCTTCGAGCCCTTCCGGCGTGCGGACGCGGAGCCATCGCTCCTCCTGGCCCACCTTCGCCCGCACGTCGGCCTCCGGCTCCAGGGGCCGCAGAATCGCGCCGTGATCGACGCGCGTGATGGGCGGGCGCTCGGTGGACGGCTGTGGGCGAACGCTCAGCCAGCCGAGTTCAGGGCTGATCACCTCTACCTGCACCCCGACTTCCTCCTCGACCTCCTCGTGAATGCGCAAATACCAGGCCGCGACGTAACCCTCGCGCCCATCCGGTATGCGAATGCGAATCCATTTATCCTCCTGGCCGATTTTCGCCCGCACGTTTTCCTCCGGCTCCCAGGCGTCGACTACAGTTCCGTGGTCCAGCTTGGCGATGGAGGGCCATTTGGTGGATGGCGTCGGGCGCACGTTGAGGAAGCCGGCCTCCGGGCTGAAAATCTCCAGTTGCACCTCGGCCTTCGCAACTTCGTCGTAGAGGCGCAAGTACCAGGCCGCGACGTAGCCCTGGCGCCCGTCCGGAGTGCGGACCTTGATCCAGCGATCCGTCTGGCCCACCCGTGCCCGCACGACCGCCTCTGGGTCCAGCGCGTCCAGAGCCATTCCGTGATCTACCTGAGCTATTGGAGCTTGCTCGATGGATGGCGTCGGGCGAACATTCAAGTAACCCGTCTCCGGGCTGACCACTACCACCCGTATCGTGGGCTCCTCGACCTCCTCGGCCTCCTCTCCCGCGAGACGCAAGTACCAGGCGGCCGTATAGCCCTCAACGCCGCCCGGAACGCGCACGCGCAGCCATTGGCCCTGCTGTCCCACCTTTGCCTCTACGATGCCCTCCGGCTCCAGAGCATCCAGCACGGCCCCGTGCTCCGCTCGCGTGATGGGCTGAAGGTCCGTGGACGGCGTCGGGCGGATATTCAGGAAGCCGGCTTCCGGACTGACCACCTCCACTTTCATGCCGCTGGGAGCGGGAATGTCCCCTTCGCCCAGGGGGAAGGCGCGGACGAGGGGCAACAGATTATCGTTGATCACGGCGGCGGTGAAAACGCTGAAGAACGTGGGCCTGTGCGCCTCCAGTCGGTCGAGCCAGATCTGGAACTCCGCGGGCGACATGCGCACTTGACCATACTCGTCGTGATAGGGGCCGAGCACCGGATAGAGGGGCGGGCGATAGCCCCATTGGCGGACCCAGTATTCATAGTGACCGTAGGCCCATTCATCGATCACGCGCTGCGCTTGCCGGTCGGGCGGCACGGTGCTCCCCGGCGCGAAGAACGTGCCATAGGACATGGGCATCAAGCCGCCCTTGCAAAAGTCGTTCATCTGATCGTAAGGCAGGTCACGGTGATGGGAGATGTTGGGAAAAGAGCAATTGTAGAGCCTGTTCAGGTCAAGCCGGGCGGCGCGGACGAACTGCCCCAGCTTCTCGGCCTGTTCGAAGCGGTTGCGACATTGCGCCGACTCGGTGTCGAAGGCAAAATGTTGGAAGCCGTCCTGGAAAGCGCGCGCGGCGACCTCGGCCTCTCCCTGTGGGTCTTCCAGCAGCAACCACGTCCAGGCTAAGGGGATAAATCCCGCTTGCTTGATCCTCCGGGCGACTTGCGCCATGCCGGCATAATAGGTCGATCCTTGCCCGACTTTATACAAGATGTGTGTCGCACCCATCTGAGGGGCGATCTGGATCGCGCGGTCGAGTTCCTCTAAACGATAAGCCCATACGCCTTTACCGCGTAACATTGTCTATCCTCCTTTAATTCGCTATCGGTACGTGCCGTCTCGGAACATCGCCCCTTCGTCCCGACGCCTTCTGACCAGACCGGGTAACTTCATTCCTCCGCCGTATACCCATCTATTCAATTCTTCGGGCACCGATCCGTAATTCCCTTGATTGAGCTTCGCCAGCAAGTCCGAGTTCGCCAGATTGCCCGCTCCCACGTTGAACGTGAAGCTGACCAGGGCGTCGAACTGGTGCTGGGCTAATTCCACCTTCACCCGATCATTGACCGCATTTTCGAACCGCGCCACGTCTGCGCGGAGTAGTTCTTCCGCCCGTTCCCGCGTGATTCCGCGCTTGAATTCCTCGGGCTCGCTCCCATCACAGGGGCCGGTGTGGACGAGATGGCCATATCCGATGGTGCAGTGACCGACACTGTCATTGTAAAGCTCGGTGCGCAGACCCTCATACTTGGCGATGAACCTGAGCCCCTTGTCGCTGAGCTTGTGGCGCGTGGTATCGACAGCCTGCGTGTCGGTGAGATACCAGGCCGCCGCCCATCCTCGCTGCCCATCCTCGGTCTCCACGTAGAGCCATTCGCCATAATCTCCCACCAGCCTGCGTGCGCGATTGGGATCGTCGTGGGCCGTGAGCGGCGCGTTGTGCGCCAGCCGCCCGACGATCTGATTTTCGACCGATGGGCCGCCGCGCATGTTCATATTCTCGGTGGGGAAGACGGTGAGAGTGTTCTCCGGGGCCGGGCCGGGCTGTGTCTGGACGTACCAGGCGGCGACGTGGCCCTCGCTCCCATCGGGGAGGCGTACCCGCAGCCACTCGCCCCAATTGCCCACCTTCGCCAGCGCGGTCTCCTGGGCGTCGATGACGGTCAGCGGCTCGTGGGGCAGGGCGATAGCGGTGCGGCTCGCGCTCGTCGAGGGCCCCTTGCGCACGTTCAAGGCTTCGGTGGCATAAACGACCGGTGGCCCGACCGTTTCGGCTCCAACCCCGAAATCGACTCCGAATGCGGGTAGCAGTTCGGGCGGGGTTAGCTGGACCTGTTGAGCGTCAACGAAGCCCTTCGTCCCGTCGGGGCGTTTAATTTTGATCCACTGGTTCTGAAATCCCATCTTGGCGCGGGCACGATCCACGTCGTCCAGCACAGTGATTGCCTCGCCTTTATCCAGCCACGCCAGCCGGGTGGAAGACGGGGCAGGCTCGGAGCGCAACTCCGTCTGCTCGCCGGTGTAAATTTTGAGGTCACCGGATGGGCCCGCTTGGCTCTCGCGCCCCCTCGTGTGAGATCGATTTAATTTTTCGTCGCTCATATCATCCTCCTGGTTACTTTAACGCGAAACGTGTCGATTATCCCGGACGTAGAATCGCCATGGCGCGTTGAGAGCGGTCTCGTCTCCGCGCACGCCGACGCGGGGGCCGGCGGCGATGGCACCGTCGGGCACAGGCTTACCGGCTTCGACGAAGAGCCGTGCATCGGGGGCACATAGATCGGCGCCATCGAAGCTGCGTTCGATCTCAAGCGCCATGCAAAGCTTGCCGGGGCCGCTCGTCAGCTCGGTGTCGGGCCGCCCGTCGCGCCGCGCCCGCATCGCCTCCAGCCCCTTCAGAGGCTCCAGTGCGCGGATCAGCACCGCCGCTGGGTAGCCGTCGTGCTCGGTGACGGCGTTGAGGCAATGGTACATTCCATAGATGAAGTAGACGTAAGCGTGACCGGGCGGGCCGAACATAGTCGCGTTGCGCCTGGTGCGCCCCCGGCTGGCGTGACAGGCCTCGTCCCCGTCGCCGATGTAAGCCTCCGTCTCCACGATGCGCCCGGCGAGACGCCGTCCGTTCAACACTCGCACCAGGCGTTGACCCAAAAGCTCGCGGGCGACGGTGAGCGTATCGCGGGCGAAGAAATCTCGGTTCAGACGTGACATTGTTTTGGAATTCCCCTTTACTGGAATCTAACATCCCGTTCCATCGTCAAACTCAGCCCCCGTCTTAGCTCCACCTGCGGCTCGTAGTTCAGCA
>CAZANJ010000231.1:0-5403 GCA_964486415.1 uncultured Anaerolineales bacterium | reverse complement strand
GGATTGCCAAATCCGAGCCGAGCACGGCTGACGCCACGCGAAATCCCAAAGAGCCATTTTTCGGTAAGGAGTCTGGTTAACTGGGGGGCTTGAAGGGCTGGAAGCCGCCGCCATGTACCTCGGTCGTCGAGCTGACGATCACGAAGGCATCTGGATCGACTTGGTGCACTATTTCCTTCAAGTGTTGGATCTGCACATCGGTCACGGCGCAGAGGAGCACATCTCTCTTCTCGCCGGTGTACATCCCGGTGCCCTTCAGGGCGGTCACGCCACGGCCTAGCTCATCCAGGATTAGTGACGCCGCCGCTTGGCCTTGGCCGGTGACGATGGTGGCCAGTTGTTCCTTGAGCTGGGGCGCAGGCGTCAGAGGGCCAGTGATTCGACGTATCATAGCTGGCAATCCCTCCGGCCAGGAGATGTAAGCCGCCGCAGCTAACACCGTCAGTAGGATGTACAATGTCGTGACACTCGCCGTTACCCAAATCCCTTCAACAGGCCCGATGGCGGCTCGATCTATCACGGTCCAGATGCTCCCCGCTAGAGTCGGATGGAGCATCAGCTTGATGCCCCAGCTGATGAGCAGCACGCTGATCAGCCAGAAGTAGTTGCGGCGGAAGCGCCGGCCTATCGCCTCCCAGCGGCTGATCGGGAAAGTGGGTTGGTGGAGACTAGAGGCTATGCGGTTGCCCCAATCTGATGAAGGTTGGAATGGCGGCGTGAAGATGGCGGCGAAAAAGTCGGTCTCCATCATATGGACGCGATAGGCCCACAGTGCGTAGTAGCGATAGCGGCGGGCCTCGATCACCAGGAAGGTGAATACAAGTATCAGCACCAGGAGAAAGACAAAGTGTGGGTTGAGCGGCTCGCCGAAGACGAACGTAAGCGCAGCCGCGACGGTGATCACGGCCCAGTTGGTCGTGGCGTCCAGCCGCGTGCGCCAGGTGCTGGCTCGTCCCATCTCCCCCCGGTAGAAGTGCACCATCGCGGTGGTGAAGTTGGCCGGATCCAGTTGATAGCCACGGAAGGTCCACGTGCGGGTGTTGTTCTCTCTGTCCGTTGATGATTGTTCAGTTTTTTCCATACAGGATACCCGTCATACTTTCTCCGCGAAGTGCATAATAGCCTCGCGCATGAAAGCCCCGTCGATCTCGCCTAGCGGTGATGGTGTCTCCAGGATACGATCGGGGATTTCAAGGTTCGCTGGCTCGAACCCCTCGCGCCGCTTGAAGTCGTACTTGCGCCGTAGCGTGTCGATCCCCAGGCGATTCAGGTCTTCCTCTGACCAATCGAAGCCCGCCACCGCCAACGCGCGCCGGATCGTATCGGGCGTGTAGACGCCACGGGCGAAGAAACAGATCACCAGACTGGCCATCACCTGTCGCCAACGCTCCTCCTCCAATAGCGATTCCGCCACCCCCTCTGGATCGAGTGACCTCCCTTCGCGCCCTGCCTTTTGATCCAGGCTGTAGCCAGCGCTATCCAGATGGCTATGGCGCGCACCGGTCAGATAGGTCAGATGGCTGGCGGGGCCGGTGTGGTAGCCCGCCATCTCGTTACCCCCGAAGGCCAGCGCGAATTCCTCGCCGCCATAGACCGACGAAGCGTGCTTCACGCCCCGCGCCAGCGCTGCGTAGAATTCGGTTGGCTGTGAGATGATCTTTTGCACAGCCGCGATGTAGGTCGCGTATTCACCCCAGGCAAGCCGTAGGCCATCCGTATCCTCAGTCGAGACGAGCCCACGCTCCAGCGCCTCCGTGGCCCAGGCCAGCACCACACCGGTGCTCATCGCGTCCAGGCCCTGCAACTCCACTTCATCCATCAGTTGCAACATCCCCTTCGCGTCGGAGCCGCCGAGCATGCTGCCCAGTGCATAGATCGGTTCATAGTCGTAGCCCAGCATCGAGGTCTTGTAGAAGTACGGCTCGTCGGGGTGGGGGACTCGAAGTGCCGCCAGGTGAATGCAGGCCACCGGACAGTGGGCGCAGGCCAATCGTCGGCCCAGATACTGTTCGGCCATGCGCTCGCCGGAGATAGCCTCGGCTCCTTCAAAATGACCCTGTTGAAGGTTGCGGGTGGGAAGCCCGCCGAGCTCGTTCAGGGGGAGCACGTTCATCGGCGTGCCGATGTCGTGGTACTTTTGCATCAGATCGGACTTGGTCGCGGCGTCGAAAATCTCATCGTAGACTTCGCGGTAGGCGCGGCGATCGGTGACCTTCAGGCTCTTGCCGCCGATGACGACCAGTCCTTTCAGGCGCTTGCTGCCGAAGACGGCCCCCAGCCCCAGCCGTCCGAAGTGTCGGTAGGTCTCGGTGATGACGCAGGCATAACTCACCTGCCGCTCACCGGCCCGTCCGATGCGCATGATCGTGCGTTGCCCGGCGCCAGATTCTCGCTCGCGCAGGATGTCGCCCACGGTGTAGCTTGAGCTCATCCCCCAGAGCGCCGAGGCGTCGCGGAAGTGCACCTTATCGCCGTCGATGACCAGGTAGACGGGCATCGTGCTGGCGCCTCGGATAACTATCGCGCCGTAGCCCGCCAGCCGAATGGAAACGGCGCTCCGGCCTCCGGCGTGGCTTTCGCCCAGATTGCCCGTGTGCGGCGACTTGAACATCGCCACCGTCTTGGACGCCATCGGGAAGAGGCCCACCAGCGGCCCAACGGCGAAGATGATGGGATTATCCCCTCCGAGTGGATCGGCGCCCTCGGGACATTCCTCCTCCAGCAGGCAGCTCGCCACACCGGCCCCGCCCAGGCTTTCCTCAAAGAGATCGGCCCGCTCCTCGACCCAGGATCGACGGCGGGAGAGATCGACGTACAACACGCGGCACAGTGGGTCACGCTTTGGCATCGGATACCTCCTCCAGCGCCAGGACATTGTAGGGGCAGTATGAGGCGCAATAGCCGCAGTAGACGCAGATCTGCGGTTTATCCTGCTTGGGGTCCCAGAAGACCGCGCCCAGCGGGCAGGCCTCGACGCAGTGACCGCAGCCGATGCAGCGCTCCGACTTGAGCCGCACGCCGCCGCCCTCACGAACCACCAGAGCATCGGTGGGGCAGACGCGGGCGCATGGCGGATCGGCGCAGGCGCGACAGACTACGACGACGAATCCGCGCCGCATCCCGCCCGCCGAGTGGACGTGGATGCAGGAATCGGCGACGCCGCCTTCCCCCATACGCCGCGTGCAGGCGAACATACAGGCCTGGCATCCCACGCAGCGATCGATGTCGATCACAGAGAGCCTTTTAACCATTCTCACTCCTCGTTTTGCTCATCGAGCGAAGGGCCTACCGGCGCTTCTGCACGAACGCGCCGACGACGATGGCCCCCATCGCGCCAGCGATAACCCTCATCACCGGCGAGACGAAGTCCGTGCCGATCATAATCGCGTGGATGGTCCCCAGCAGGAAAGCGACGTAGTTGAGGGCGTGAATCCAGCGCCAATTTTGACCGATGGATTTGCGCCATACTGCGGCCAACGCGGCGGCGCCGATCAAGTACCAGGCCGGTCGCCCGCCTAGCTTCAGGAAAACGGTCAGGGAGTCGAACTTGGGCAGGAATGCGCGCCAACTCGAGCTCGCGATTGCCACTCCCAGTGGGTGGAGCGTGACCAGAATCAAGCCGCTCACCGATAGGGTGTGGTGCACCTTGATGAATGGGCGTCCAAAGAATTGGAACATTTGCCGCATGTAAATGGATGACAGCGTAGCCAGGAAAAGTGCCAGGTATCCCAGCAGGGCCGTCCCTCGGATGAAGCGACTGATGAAAGTCGCCCCCGTCGATCCCAGCGAGACGAGCAGGACGACCAGGATCAAGGCGGCGATGCCGATCAAGATCAGGTAGAGCGTGCCTCTTTTACGTTTTCTTTCTCTGTCTTTATTCATCAAAACCTCCAATCAACAGGTGCAACTCAGCGTATCTTTCCCCGCACCAGTGAGGCCAGCACCCCTCCGGAGCAAAGGATCGCGGAGACCAGGAAGGCGCTTCTCGCGCCGCGCAGGAACCCCTCGGTTTGTTCGGACGTGATCTCGACCGGCCCCAGGTAGAGCGCCAGGATCAGGGTCACGATTCCCATGCTGAGCATCTGCCCGATCAGGCGCATTGTGCCCGTCATCGCCGCGGCCACGCCGTAATGGCGCTTTTCGACCGATCCCATAATCGCGTTGACGTTGGGCGACGAGAAGAGGGCATAGCCCAGACCGTGGAGGATCAGCACGGCGACGATGAAGCCGACCCCTGTGTTGGCGTTCAGAAAGGCGAGCAGCACCAGACCCGCGCTGAGCAGGCCCATCCCCGCCGAGGCGAGCACGCGCGGCTCCACGCGATCCGAGAGGCGCCCCGTCAGTGGCGAGAAGATGGCCATCACCACGGAGCGCGCGACCAGGATCAGGCCGGCCTGCTGCGGCGGCAGCGACTTGACCGTTTGCAGATAAAGGCTGAGTAGAAATGTGGTGGCAAAAGTAGCGCTGTAGTTGAGCAGCGCGGCCAGGTTGGAGAAGGCGAAGGTGTGATTTTGTTGGATGAGCCTCATATCGAGGATCGGGTTACTCGCCCTTAACTCCCAGCGGACGAAGCCAGCCAATCCCGCCAAGCCGAGTGAGATGAGGACCGCGCCCATCGCTTTCGGCAGCAGCGAGAGCCCATACATCAGCACGACCAGCGAGACGCCGTAGATTATGGAGCCAGCGACGTCGAGCGATTTATCCTTGGCCTCCGCCCATTCGCCCTTCAGTTGGGAGAGCGCGAGCGCGATCACGACCAGCCCCAGAGGCACGTTGATCAGGAAAATACTTCGCCAGCCCAGTTGCTGGGTCAGAAAGCCGCCCAGGAGCGGGCCGAGTGAGAGTCCCATGTAGGTCGCGGCGACGCTGGCGCCCAGCGCCTTCCCGCGCTCCGAGGCCGGGAAGACGGAGGTCAGGATGGCCACGATGGTGCTGGTCATCATCGCCCCGCCGATGCCCTGCATCACCCGTGCGCCGATGAGGAAGAGGCCAGAAGTGGATAGGCCGGCCAGGAGTGAGGCCAGCGTGTAGATCGCCACGCCGTAGGTGAAGATTCTCTTCCGCCCGACGATGTCGGCCACTTTGCCGAAAGGGACGAGGAACATCGCCGCGGTCAGCAGATAGGAGGTCGAGACCCAGCCCATCAGCGCGGCGCCCATCGAGAATCTCCTCCCGATGGAGGGCAGCGCGATGTTGAGCGAGGCGACCATAAAGGGGGTGAGGAAGGAGCTCAGCATGGCGATCAGCATGGCGGCGTTTTTTCCAGTGGCGTTGCTCGTTTGTTTCATCTTTCTTCAGGTTCTCCAGGGGGTAGAGCTACGTCGGTTGGCGTAATGATTTCAAGTATACCTTGATGTAGCTTAAGCGCAACCTGATGGGCCATTGGGAAATCGTAGCGGTTCC
>CAZANJ010000230.1:3824-5403 GCA_964486415.1 uncultured Anaerolineales bacterium | reverse complement strand
GATCATTCCAGGCCGGGAGATTAGTCAATGGCAGGTTCGCGTAGCACAGGGCACGCCGGGTCGAATAACGTCGAGAATGACGCCGCGCTGGTGAGGGCCGCGAAGCGCAACCGAAGCGCTTTCGCCGTCCTTTACCGGCGCTACGTCGACCAGATCTACCGCTACATCTACAGCCGCGTGGGGAGAAAGGCCGACGCCGAGGACCTCACCGCCCGGGTCTTCACCGAGGCGCTGGAGGGGCTCGACGGCTACCGCGAGCAGGGCGAGTTCTCGGCCTGGCTGTTCACCATCGCCCACCGCCGCGTCGTCGATCACTACCGCCAGAAGCGTCCAACCCAGCCCCTGAACGAAGCGCTCGATAGGATCGGCGACGCGCCGAATCCGCTGGCGCAAGTGGTGCGCAGTGAGCGGCTGGAGCACCTGGCGAAGCTGGTGAAGGCGCTGGACGAGGAGAAGCAGGAACTGCTGCGGCTGCGCTTCGCCGGCGAGCTGACCTATCGCGAGATCGGGGAGATCGTGGGCCGCAGCGAGGCCGCCGTCAAGATGGCCGTCCACCGGTTGCTGCGTCGGCTGGAGGAAGCGTGGGAGGACGAGAATGCGTGAAAGAGTGGAGATGAGACATCCTTCGGAGATTGAGGAAGCCCTGGGAACGCTGTTCTCCGCGCCGGAGCCGGAACCTAGTTTCGTAGCCAGGCTGGAGCGCAAACTGGTCGCTGAAGACAAAGCCATCACACCTCAACTAGCAACGGAAGCAGCGCCGTTGCAGCGCCTGCGAGACATAATCTGGCAGCCTCTGCGTCGACACCGTTGGGCCGCGGTCGGAATCGCCGTCTTGCTCGCCCTCGCCGTCGCTTTCCTCGCCGTCGGACCGCAGCGGGTCTGGGCCGATCTGCAGCGGCTGCTGGGCTACGTGCCCGGCGTCGGCTTCGTCAACCTGGAGGAGACGCGGGTTCTGACGGCGCCGGTGAGCGTCACCCGCGACGGGGTGACGCTGCGCGTGGAGGAGGTGCTGGCCCAGCCCGACGGGACCACGGTCGTTATCAGCAGCGAGGGGCTGCCGCCGGAGGACGAGTTCTGGCCCGAGGGGACGGAGATGGAAGAGGGTTTCGAGCCCCGGCTGCGCCTGTCGGATGGCCAGACGCTGGAGCCCGATACCTTCACGCTCCGCTGGGGCGCGGGCACCCTCGAGTTCCCGCCCCTGCCCGACGAGGTCTACCGCGTCACCCTGGATCTGCCGAACCTGCCGCTGGTGCCCGCCGGCGTAGCCGCCGAGGACTGGGAGATCCCGCTGACGCTCCGCCCGGCCACCGGCGAGGTCGTCGAGGAGCTCTTCCCGCAGCCGTACGCCCCGCCGGACGCCAGCGACACTCACGACAGCGTCACGCTGCGGGTGCTGGGGGTGGCGCACGATCCGGAGGAGACAGCCGTGAAGCTCCAGCTCCAATGGCAGGATCAAGCGTGGGAGTGGCCTCGTATCGGCGCCCCGGGCGCCATCAACCTGCGGGATGACGTGGGCCACGTCTATGAACGAGCCATCACTCCCAGCAGCGGCTCCAGCTCAAGCTCCGTCGTCGTCGCT
>CAZANJ010000230.1:0-3724 GCA_964486415.1 uncultured Anaerolineales bacterium | reverse complement strand
AGGCGGCAGCACCAGCGGTGGCAGACCTGGGGCGGACACCTTCCACATCGGATTGGTGGTCGAGCAGGGAGACCCAATCCCTGACGGTCTGATCCAGGTGAAGGTGGTACGTGCGGAGCTAGCTCTCAATCATACGTGGGAGGTCACATGGAGCATACCCGGTGCCGAACGTGTTGAGGAGGCGAAGTCCGCTCCCGTCACGCTTCACCCTGAGGAGAAGGTTCAAGTCGACAGTGGCCTGGCGCTCGCTTTGGACGAAGTGGTGCTGACTGACCGGCTGACCGCGATCAAGGTTGCGCTGGACGAGCCGCCGCCCGGCGTGACGATCCATCGGATCTCGCACGTGAGCCCCGACCGTCGTCACGAGCTGACGCTTGAGGACGACCACGGACGCAGCTATGGAGAGCCGTGGCAGCGGGATGTCTTCTGGCGTCCTCCCGAGCAGCCCGGACCCGACGTGAGCCGGCTGACCTTCGACTCTGTGCAGCCGCTGGCGCGGCGGATGACGTTGCAGGTGCCCGCGGTGGCGGTGATAGAGCCCACGACCGCCGCTTTCGACGTCACCGTGCCGGAGGGCGTGACCGTGAGCCTTGACGCTACCGACGCGCCCTGGCTGGCCAGCCAGCCGTGGGAGATCGATATCCCTGTACAGATCGCCCGGTACAACCTTCGCTTCTCAGAGGCCCAGTTGATGGGCATTAACGGAACCACCACGCTCAGGCTCACGTCCAAGCCGTATAAGCCCTCACGGCGAGATAGGTGGCTGTCCGGTTTCCGCATCGTCGCGGTGACGCGGCCTGACGGCAGCCGGGTGACGGTGCCCGAACCGCAAGCCACGGGGCTCGTTGGTCCCAACTTTGGCACAGCAGGCCCGCTGAGCGGCGCTGGCAACCTGCACGGAGCGACCATCGGCCTGGACGTGGCTGATCCCGAAACCGGCTTCGTACAGCCAGGCCGCTACCACGTCGAGATCGATGGCGTAATGGTGCTGCGAGAAGGGCCTTGGAAGCTGAGCTGGGACCTGCCCGCTCCGTGACACACCAACTTGCAAACTTGCTCACTTGCCCACTTCACGGTTGCGGCACATCCCCGTTGTGTTACCATATCGATGACACATCAACCCCGCCGCAGACCCCCAAGGAGGCAACTGAGATGAAACGCACGACGATTCTGACCCTGACGGCGCTGCTGGCGGCGGCCCTCTCCCTGGCGATCGCTTGCGGCGGCACGCTCGACTTGCAGATCGAAACCACGCCGGCGCCCACGACACCGCCCCGCAAGATCGTGCTGGCGGCGCCCGAAGAGGACACGACGGTCACCAATCCGGTCGAGGTGCGCGGGCGCGTCAGCGTGATGCCCTTCGAGGCGAACCTGCGCGGCCGGGTCTACGACGCGCAGGGCCAGGTGGTGGGCGAGGCGCCGATTCAGGCGCAGCCGGACACGGAGGGCGAGCTGGGCGGCCCCGGCACGTTCGCCGGGACCATCCCCTTCCAGGTCGAGACCAGTGGCCCCGGCCGCGTGGAGATCGCCGAGATCAGCGCTCAGGACGGCTCGGTCGTGGTCAGCGCGACGGCGGCGGTCACGCTGACGAACGGCGCCACCTCGGCTCTAGACCATTAAACGAGCAGGTGCCAGGTCGCGTTGATCGATAAAGCGTCAGATAATCACCGTTGGAAGGTCAATGGCAATCGAAGTAATTGGAGGCGGACCGTGACGAAGATTCAGATGCCGCGCGATGGCTCGTTCTACGGCAAGGACGTGCGGTTGCTCTTCCCGGCGAAGGTCGAGGAGCGAATCTTCGACCAGGATGTGGACAAAGAGGCGATCTGGAAGCAGATCGAGCACGATTTGACCACGGTGACTGGCACGGTGGTGGACAACGCCGCCAGTGCCCGGGTCGTCACGCTGGAGGACGCGGATGGGGAGCAGTGGCACATCCCCTGGGGAGCCAGCGCGGGCATTCGCTGGTCGGACGGCTCGCGGGCGCAGTTCCGTGACCTGCGACGCAGGATGACGGTCGAGGTGGTCGGCTTCCCGCGCACGGAGGCCGCCACGCCAAACGCGCTCACGGCGGTCCGGGTGACCATCCGGGACGATAGCTAAACGTATGGAACGCACAAACTCGCTCACACGTCTTAAGGTTGAAGCTGACCCAAGTACTAAATGAGGAGTTCTGGACATGGACAGAATTGGCAAGACTTTCCTGCGAGCTTGGTGCTGCCTGGCGACCTGCCTGTTGCTGGCAGGACATCTCTCCACATCCACCGCCGTGGCCGACGTGGGGCCTGTGTGGACCGCTCAGGGGGGCGACATCGCACCGGGCGAGGAGCCGACGCAGGTCCAGATGGTCTCCGAGAACGTCATGATCACAGTCGAGCCCCTGGATCCCCCAGCCGACGAGTCCTGGATCCGGATGGACCACCTGGTGACGACGCACGTGGAGGCCAGGTTCTTGATGCGGAATCAGGGAACGGAAACCGAGACCCTGGAGGTCTGGTTTCCTTTGACCACCGGCGCCGAGTACGGAGACAATGTTCCCTATCCGGGACAGGCGGAGAACTTCGCCGCCTGGGTGGATGGGGAACCAGTACCGGTCAAGGAGGCGTCGGGGCGGGACCTGCTCGGCTTCCGGGACGAGGTGCCCTGGGCCAAGTGGTCGGTCACATTCCCCGGCGGGGAGGACGTGGATCTGCGGGTGACCTACGACACGCACCCGGTCGAATGGGGCGGATGGGCTGTGGGCCACTACATCCTGGAGACCGGCGCCGGATGGCACGGGCCGATCGGGGAGGGGAGCGTGACCTTCCGCCTGCCCTACGAGGTGACGCCGCTGAACGTGCAGCTGGCGGAGATCCGGGAAGCGTACACCGGGCCGGAGCGTCCCTTCGAGATCACGGTGGAGGGGACGGACGTCACGTGGCACTTCACGGATCTGGAGCCTCGGCCATCGGAGGAGCTGCGCACATTCGAGCCCTCTGCCAGAACCGACAACGTGATCCTGCCGATGATGGAGCCGTCAGCCTGGGCCGACATCCAGGCCGCCCGCGCCGCGGTCGAGGAGGAGCCGGAGTCGGTCGAGACACAACTGCGGCTGGCGGAGGCTCTGGAGGCGGGCACCCAGCGGGTCAAGTTCTTCCTCGCCACTGAAGCGAACGCGGCGCTGATCGAGCGGACGGAGGCGGCCTACCAGCGCGCGCTCGAGCTGGCGCCAGAGGATGTGGACGTGCTGGCGGCGTACTTGGAGTGGCTGGCCATCCCCCGGCACCAGGAGGAGGGCGGCGCAGCCGTGGGGGAGAGATATGACGCCATCCTGTCGCGGGCCCTCGAGCTGGCGCCGGATGACCCGCGCGTGGCGAAGATTGAGAACCGGGTGGAGGAGTGGCGCCGGGCGATGACCGGGGCTATCTCGGAGGAGTCCGCGCCATCGCCTACACCATCAAAGGCTCCGTCTCCCACGCCGACAGCAAGGCTATCTCCCACCGCCACGCCGACGTCACCGCCGCCTCCGACCGCTACGCCGATGCCACCAACATCTCCCACGCCCGCGTCGACGCCGGCCCCGACGTCGAACCCGCCGACCACCGGCATCATCTGCCCCGGCGCCTTCGCCTTGGCGGGAATGCTCGCCGTATTATGGCTGTGGCGGAGATAGAATCAGGAGAGGAGCTTATGAGGATGCAGAGAGCGTTTCGACTGTTTGCCCTTATCAGTGTGTTGTTGCTAT
>CAZANJ010000229.1:3822-5418 GCA_964486415.1 uncultured Anaerolineales bacterium | reverse complement strand
GATCGGCTCATCTTCCCCGTCCACCGTCGCCTCCCAGCCGGGGTACCAGGCGTCGGTGAGGATGAGGTAACCCGGCTCATCGGTCGTGACCTCGAGCTCGACGCGCTCCGGTGCGTAGCGCGTCACGCGGACGGAGTCTGTGATGTTCTGTGAGCCACTCTGACCTACCTTATTGCCCGCCAAAACGACCGTCGTCGCTGGATCGAACGCGGGATCCTCCATCAGAGTCAGCGCGGCCTCGTCATCGGCGGCGGCTTCGGCCTGGTGGACGATGAAGGCCCGTGGCAACAGATCCAGATTCTCATAAATCTTCACGTCGCCGGAGTGGGCCAAGCGGAAGCGTCCCCGGTCAGAGATGACGAGCGATTGGAAGCCGCCGGTGCGCTCGTCGATGAGGCTCATTCCCCGCACGATCAACTCGCCCTCGGATAGCCGCCCGCGCACGGTGACGCTGACCGGCGCGGCAGGCTCCGCCCAGCGCAGCCGCGTCACGTAGTCCTTCCCGTCCGTGCGTTCCCGCCCCACCGAGGCCAGCGCGTGGGCCGTCTCGTCCCCGTGAAGTTCCTCGGCGGTATGCACCCCCGCCCGCAGTGTAAATGTGCGTCTGACGCCGTCCGCGAAGCCGACTTCGACGAGGCCGACGGGTGCTCCATCCGGCAGCGTCGCTCCGCCGCGCAGATGGGAGACCAGGCCCAGCGCGGTTGCCTCGAAGCGCTTCACCTCGGCGACCGTGGCCTCCTCGCCCCGTGAAAGCCGCGCTCCGAACTGGAGATCATAAAAGATATCGTCCAGCCAGGCGTCTTGCAGCTTGTCGGTGATGATGTGCTTGATGTTGAACAGGCTCAGCCAGCGGCCATCGGGAATGGCGCGCAGATTCTCGCGCAGCCGCCCGTCGAGGGAGACTTGCTCCGGCGGCAGGATCAGGCGCTGGAGCGTGATGTAGCGTGCCAGCGGCAGCAGGCCCCCGTCGTAGCCATCGGCCGCGGGCAGGCCGAAGGCCAGCGGCAGGTTGGGACTGAGCAACTCTTTCTGTTTGGCGGCGATGATGTAATCATAAAGCTCGGCCTGTGAGAGTTGGGGGCCGTAGATGAGCTCGATCTCGGGCAGGTCGCCGGGGTCGAAGGTGATGTCGGACATGCTGAGGAAGCGCCCGCTGCCTCCGCCGCGATCAAATTCTTGGCCCGCTGCGTCGCTCAGCAGGTGGGCGATGGAGGGACGCAGTTGAGTGAGCGCCTGGGGCGCGGTGGCGCGGGTGTGGGGGAGCGCACTGCTCGCCGCGAATAGCTCCAGGGTCAGCGAGGCGAGCAGGCCCAACGTCGCCAGGCGCGGCTTACGCGAAGCGAGCGCCAGCGCTCCCAGTCCCAGGAGAAGGCCGGTCGCCCAGCCGACGGCAGTGGGCCAGCCGATGGGTTCGGCGGCGCCGAGGCGGGCGCTGACGGCGGCCCAGCCCATCAGCAGGAGGGGTATGATAGCCAGCGGGGTGATGGGGCAGGTGGCTCGATTGGAGCTCTGGCGGCGCCACAGTCTCTCTGCTCCGTGCCCCGCCAGCCCCGCCGCGCCGATGGCGTAGAGTGCCAGCCAACGGGCCGGTGCGCG
>CAZANJ010000229.1:2277-3722 GCA_964486415.1 uncultured Anaerolineales bacterium | reverse complement strand
GGTTGAGGGTGGTGAACAGGCCCAGGGTGGTGAGGAGCAGGCCGGTGAGGCCGATGTAGGCGACGTGTTCGATGTGCTGCGGCGGGACGGGAGCGGCGAAGCGTGGCAAGAGTGCGTGGCCCAGATAGAGCGGCGAGAGGGAGAAGGAGAGGCGCTCATTGAACGGCAGGCCCTCCGCTCGCACCGAGAGGCGCGATAGTTCCCAGGTGGGGGCCAGTTGTATGGCGGCCAGCCCTATGCCTAGTCCAACCGCGGCGGCCAGAGGCAGCGCCCGCCGGGCCAGCGGTTTCCACCAGCCATCTTGTGCACTGCGCCGCGCTGCAAATGCGGAAATGAGCGCCGGCAGGAGTGCATAAACTCCCAGCCCGACCAACGTGATAAACGTGGTTTGTGTGTGACCGGCCAGCACGATCAATCCCACAACGCTGGACAATCCCGCCCAGGCAAACTTGCGCCCCCGCAAGCTCGCGCCTTTATCATAGAGTGTCAGCATGAGGGGTAGCCAGGCCAGCCCCTGTAATTGATTGACGTGCTCGACCTGTGCGCCCAGGTAGCCGCTCAGCGCGAAGAGCGCCCCGACCGTCCAGGCGCCGATTCGCCCCAGCCGCAGCGATGTGCGTCCCCAGAGGTAGGCGTTCAGCGCGGCCAGGCAGAGGTGCAACACGATGGTCAGGTGGACCGAGCGATGGGCGGGGAACAGGAGCCACAGCGGCCAATTGAGAGGGTAGAAGAATCCCACCTGGCTGTTGGCCAGAAAGGGCACGCCCATAAAGAGGTAGGGGTTCCAGAGGGGCAATCTTCCGGCCCGTATCGCCCGCGTCGCTTCCGCCCAGTAGGGGTAGAAATAGGTGAACACGTCGCCGCCGGCCAGCGTGCGCCCGGTCAGCGTGATCTTCCAGGTGCAAGCGCAGACGAGGAGACAGAGGGAGAGGATGATGGGTAGTTCGCCGAGGTAGCGGCGGTCGGGTGGGGGTGGTTGATTCATCGGTTATCGTCCTGAACTTTGTTGCTCTGTTGCGCTTGGCGTGATGCGGTATACGGTGAAGGATGGCGTCCCGTCCTGGCGGTAGGCGCTCAGTGCCGGTTGTAGATTATGGCCGATCTCTTCCAGGGCGTGCTCCACCCGCGCGGGCGATTCCCAGGCGGGGAAGGTGATGTAGCGCGGTTCTCGCTCCCCGAAGACTTGAACATCCCGCGCCAGCCAGCTCAGCGTGGGCCAGTAGGCCAGATAAACCGGCGCGTCGAAGAGGTAGAAGTGATACTGCCAGCCTAGCCAGTGATGGTAGATCACGGAGCCTTCGGGCAGTTGGCCCAGGAAGGCGCTGGCCTGCTCGATTCCCTCGTAGGCGGCGCAGTCGCTCGTTATGGGATGGCGCCCGAATGAGGAAATTACAAATGAGGAAATGATAAATGAGCAAATTACAAATGAGTAAATTACAAATGAG
>CAZANJ010000229.1:0-2177 GCA_964486415.1 uncultured Anaerolineales bacterium | reverse complement strand
AGCGTGTGGATTGCGCGGCCCAGGAGGATGGCGAGCACGGGCGCCAGCGGTAGCAGGTAGCGGGCCCATACAGGGAAGGCGATCAGCCAGTGGAGAAGGAAGTAGATCAAGGAGAAGGAGAGCAGGATCAAGTCTGTGAGGGCTTCTCGTGTACGAGGGTGGCTTTTCAGCGCCCGCAGCGTCAGGAGCGGCAGGCCGATCAGCAGCGCGCCGTTGATGGTGGGGTTGGTGAAGATGTGACGTGCCGTGGCGATCCAGCCGCGCAGTCGCGGCGTGAGCTCTTGCGGCCAGATGAGGCGCAGTCCACCATAACCGATCAGGCCCACGCGCCAGAATCCGCCGGCCCCGCGTGCCACTCGTACCGCGTCCCAGGCGAAGATCAGTCCCGCGATGAGTGAGAAGCTGAGTAGCGTTTGTATCAGGTGGGCACCAGGGAACTTGGAAATAAATAACTTACCTGCCTCGCTCCCGTTGGATTGCCAAATCCAGCGGGGATGGCTTGGATTGCCAAATCCAAGCCGAGCGAGAAGAGGCACATTATTTCTTTCTGAATTCCCAGGCTGCCGCTTGGGGCGGGAAGAGGACGTGGCTTGAAGTACTTGAAACAGCATAACCAGGGGCAACCAGATCAGGCCCGTTTGCTTCGTCGCGAAGCTCAGTCCGGCCAGGATGCTGGCCCAGCGGGGTCGATTGCGCAAGGCCGCTGTGCAGGCGCCTAATCCCAGCGCGGTCATCGGTGGGTCCAGGAAAGCGCTGGCGGAGAGGGCGATGGTGAGCGGGGAAAGGGCGGTGCCTATGGCGGCCATAAACGTCGTCCGGCTGTCGTGGTAGAGGGCGCGGGCCAGGGCGGCGGTGAGCGGCACAGTCAGCAGGCCGATGAATAAGTTGGGCAGCCGCACCGCGAACTTTGAGCGGCCCAGGAGTGCTTCCGTTCCGGCCAGCAGGTAGGGCCACAGCGGCGGCTTGTAGACCGGCACCGTCGCCAGCCAAGGGTCTCGGCCGCGCCCGATCAGGAGGCCCCAGTAACCGTATAGCGCTTCGTCGGGGTGAAGTGGGTAATGAGAGATGAGCGAGAGGCGCAAGGCCCAGGCCAGCAGCGTGATTATCACCAGAGTCCATCGATTCAGCGCACGATGGGCGTTTCGGGTCACGGCTTGATTCGGTACTTGAGCAGAGTCCAGAGGACGGTCAAGCCGTCGCGCCAGCCGATCTTCTTCCCCTCCTCGAACTCGCGGCCGGTGTAGGAGATGGGCACTTCGTAGATGCGGTATCCCAACTTGAGGATCTGAGCCGTGATCTCCGGGTCGAAGCCCCAGCCGGGCGCTCGGAGATCGAGCTGTTCCGACACCTCCCGCGTGAAGGCCTTGTAGCAGGTCTCCATGTCGCTGAGGATGGTATTGTATAAGATGTTGGTCACCAGCGTAAGGAGGCGGTTGCCGACCATGTGCCAGAAGAACATCGCCTTGGTCGGGCCGCCGCGAAAGCGGGAGCCGTAGACCACCTGGGAGCGCCCCTCGACGATGGGCTGGAGCAGGGCCGGATACTCGCGGGGGTCATACTCCAGATCGGCGTCCTGGATCAGCATCACGTCCCCGCTGGCGTGCTCCAGCGCGGTACGTACCGCCGCGCCCTTGCCCTGGTTTTGCTCGTGGAGGATGACGGAGATTTCCGATTCGTCAGCTACTGCATGTAGTATCTCGCGCGTGCCATCCGTCGAGCCGTCGTCCAAGATTACGATTTCTCGCTCGAAGGAGACGAGGGAGTCGTCTTCTGGGCCATATCCCACCGGCACGGTGAGGGGGACAGCTCGCACGCGCCGCAGAATCTCGGCGATAGTATCGATTTCGTTGTAGACCGGCATGATGATCGAGAGTTTCATCGTGGATGTCTCTTTAGTGGATTATAGGGCCTATGCAGGCGGTTACATTTTAGCATAGATTGAGGAACAGGCAATGAGGGCCTAACCCATGAAATTCTTGCACAGATGACAAAAGCCTTCCGGCAAGGAAGCACTTTCGGTTGAGATCGCTTTCGGGTTAGGCTTTTTGGTTCCAGCTTCGCCGGGTTGGGGTAGGGCGATAAAATTTGACAAAGGGTGGAGGCTCATATACAATGGCGCCGCTTTAAGAGTGGTGTTGATCTTCCTCTCTTCTCGTTTTTGCGTTCTAGGCGCCGAG
>CAZANJ010000228.1:0-5434 GCA_964486415.1 uncultured Anaerolineales bacterium | reverse complement strand
TTGCCAATTTGCTCATTCACCAGTTCCATCGGCTGCTCGTTCTTGCGGCGGGTGTTCCAGACGATGCCGAGGACGGTCAGCCCCAACAGGGCCAGGACATAGTTCGCGCCCTCCCAGAAGGATTGCTCGCGCTCGGTCAGCGGCACGAGCACCCGCGCGTAAGTGCCCCGCGAGCGGATCTCAAGCAGATCGGTGTCCTCGGTGGACCAGGCGACGGCGTTCTGCATCAGCTTCAGGCTGTTGAGATACCGATCCTGTGTCAGACTGGATGAAAGCTCGAAGACAATATCGTCCACGAACTCGGCGCTGCCGATGACGACCAGACGCGCGTTCGCGGGCGAAGCCTCGACAAAGCCGCTCTCCTCGGTGCCGGTGATGACGTCTGTGAGCTCGTCGGCCCTGTCCTTGAAGGCGCTCTCGAAGGCACCCTGCACGGATACGGCCAGCGTATGGGACTGCTGCTCGCTCCCCACGGGGAAGCCCAGATCGGGGTAGGACTGAAAATCGGGCTGAATGTTGGGATCGCCCCGCGTCCAGGATTGGGGGCTGGATTGCAGCAACTCGGTGACCTCCCGCTCTGCATTCTGCTCCTCGTCGATGGTGATCGGCGAGGCCCAATTGAGCGTCACGGCGGGCAGGTTGGAGACGAGGGGACTATCAGAAGCCATTCCATCGGGGCGGATATCCACAAAGAAGGGGTAGTCCATAGCCTGGACCTCCTGGACCTGGAAATCGCCCACCTGGCGCGTCGTCTGAACCGGGAAGGGCTCGTTTTGCGGGTCCATCACCAGCGATTGCTCCACCTGAATGCCATAACTTTTGAGCACATCCTGCAAGCCGCCGTCCAGTGGCTTCAGGCCCAGACCACCGGCCATCTGGTCGATCTGGATGGCGTAGTTACCCGCCGCCGCGACCACCGCTCCACCGCGCATCAGGTACTGGTCGATGGCGAAGCGCTCCTTCTCGGTCAGCCCCTGGGGCGCGACTACGACCAACACGTCCACGTCGGCCGCCACTTGTCCACTGCTCAGATCGACCCTGCGCATCTCGTACTCCTGGCTCAGCGATTCCTGGAGCTGTCGCCAACTGGAGAGCGGCTGCTGCATCTGCCCGAAGGCGTTCTGCGTCGGCTCCGCCGGCGGAGTCCAAAGGCCCACCACCTGCAAGAAGCCGGGGGAGGCCCGCTTGAGGGCCGACTCGATGGAGGAGCGCACATCGGCCTCGGTCATCTCGCCGGAGGGGTAAATCACTCTCGGCCCATCACCGCCCTCGTCCTCACCGACCCGCAGGAGCATGTGCATGTAGTAACTCTCGCTGGAGAAGAGCGAGACGGCGAAGGGTTGTATCTCATATTTCTCGTACAGCTCCTGGCGCGTGACCGGGCTATCGGGCGCGTCGGGATTGATTATCTCGTAGGTGAACTTGCCGTTGGAGCTAGCGGCGATCTCCTGGGCCACTTTCTGGATCGTGTCCGGGATGTCGGATAATTGCTCCGGCATAGCATCCGGCGTAAGGTAGATGGTCAGCTCGGCCGGCTCCTCCAGGGTCGCCAGGATCGATTCGATGCTCTGGAAGCCGTAGACCACCTTCTTGATGGCGCTGGTCAGGTCGTACTCCAGATTGCGCAGCCGCACGTCGACGCCACCGCCCGGGCCGGAATTGACCTCAATCAGGTCTTGGAAGCCAAGCACCACATTCTGGTCACCGTAGCGGATCAGGATATCGAAGTAAGAATTGATGACCGAGGTCTCATATCGTCCGGAGACGCGGAAGGGACGGGGCCGAATGCCGTAAGTCTGGTTGGCCTCCGCCTCCAGTTCCGGATACTTGGCCGGATCGATGATCTCCAGTTTCATCCTCCCGCCCGCGGCGACCTCGTACTCGCGCAGCATATCGCGGATGCGTGGGACGAGCGGCGCGAGCAGCGGATGGGTCTTCTCGCTGAAATATCCGCGCACCAGCAATGGCTCTTGCAAGTTACTCAGCAGGTCGCGCGTGGTATCGGAAAGCGTGTACAGATTCTGCTCGGTGAGATCCAGGCGCAGGGCGCGAGCGTGCAGGGGGAAAACCCAGACGTTGACTACCGCCAGGTTGATAACCACGAGCAAAGTGGTGAGCGTCACGGCACGGCGGTGAGAGCGCGTGCGCTCGCCGGAACTCCAACGCTTGCTACGGAGCGAGGCCACGTTGAGCGCCAGGAAGATGCCCGTCAGCGAGAGATAGTAGAGCAGATCGCGCAGATCGACGATGCCGCGCTCGATGCTCTCGAAGCGACTGCCGGAACCGATGGCCCGCAGTATTTCACCCACATCCTCGCCGAAGAAATCGGTCACTCCGCCGGAGCCGATCAGATAGAAAATGCCGCAGACCAGCACCGTCAGGATCAGGGATACGATCTGGTTATCGGTGCGCGATGAGACGAAGAGGCCGATGGCAGCGTAGGCCGCGGCCAGGAGGATGGAGGCCAGATAGCCGCCGATGACGGGCCCCCAATCCAGGTTGCCAAGAATTTCTACCGTAAAGGGCAGGAAAATGGTCAAAGCCAGCGCGACGACGACCAGGGCCATCACGGCCAGGAACTTCCCGACGACCAACTGAATCTCAGAGACTGGGAGCGTGAGCAGCACCTCCAGCGTGCCGGAGCGTTGCTCCTCGCTCCATTGGCGCATCGTCAGCGCCGCGACCAGGAAGATCATCAACATTGGCATCCAGCTAAAAAGAGGGCGCACGTCGGCGATGCCGCGTGCGAAAAAAGTTTCTACCCAAAAGAAAGAGAACAAGGTGACCGCCAGGAAGGCGCCCACAAAAATGAGAGCCATCGGCGAGCCGAAGTAGCCCTCAAGCTCTTTGCGCGTGATGGATAAAGCCTGTTTCATTCTTGCACCTCCGAAGCTGTGGCTAACTCATTAAAGACCGTTTCCAGTGTACGAACATCCCGCCGCAACTCGCGCAGCGGCCATCCCTCTCGACGGGCCAGATCGTAGATCGCGGGCGTGAGATCGTCATCGCTGGCCTCCTGGCCGAGGATGCGATAGGCCGGGTAGCCATCTTCGACGGGCAGCACCTCGACACCCTTTACGATGTCCAGACCGCGAAGAGTGGGATAGACGCCGTCTGTGACATCACTCAGCACCAGGATCGCATCTGATGTGGAAGCCAACTGGGAGAGGCGGGCATCGGCCTTGATCTGACCGTTGATGAGGATGATGACCCGATCACAGAGTGCTTCGACCTCGGACAGAATATGGGTGGAAAACAAAACTGTGCTGTGTTCGGCCAGGCGGCGGATCAGCCGTCTGATCTCCACGATCTGGGTGGGATCGAGTCCGATGGTCGGCTCGTCCAGAATCAGCAGGCGGGGCTTGTGGATGATGGCCTGGGCCAGCCCCACGCGCTGACGGAAGCCCTTGCTCAGCTCTCCGATGGGACGGGTCAAGTGATCGGACAAGCCGGTGGCGTAGACCGCCTCGGAGATGTAAGCGCGGCGCTTCTCCTCCGGAACCTGACGGAGCTCGGCCATCATCTTGAGGTATCCTTGCACCGAGAGCTCGTGATAGAGCGGCGCCGTCTCCGGCAGGTAGCCGATCTGGGCTTGCACATCGCGAGTGTGTTCCAGCACATCCAGGCCGTTGATGGTCACGGTGCCATCGTTGGGTTGCAGGCTACCGGTCAGGATCTTGAGCGTGGTCGTCTTCCCGGCGCCGTTGGGGCCGAGCAACCCCACGATCTCGCCGGGTGCGATGTGAAAACTGACCCCGCGCAGCGCCTCGATGGGGCCGTAAGATTTGGTTAGATTACTGACATCAATCATAGATATCCTCCGTTTCCACTCCTCTAATCACACAGGTGAATCACAAGACAACTCCCCCCAGATCTAACGGAAATGAAATGGAAGGAGTTAATTAACAAACCGAGTTGATTCAAAGGGACTAACTGAGATACCCCCGTAGCTTGCGGCGATAGCGCGGATGGCGCAGCTTGCGCAGGGCCTTGCCCTCGATCTGGCGGATGCGCTCGCGGGTAACGCCGAGCTTCTCGCCCACCTCGCGCAGTGTGTAGGTGTCCTCGCCCTCCAGGCCAAAGCGCATACGCAGTACGCGCACCTCGCGCGGCGTGAGAGCTGTCAGCGCCTGTCTCAGGTCCTCTTGCAGCATGTGGAGCTCAGCGCTCTGGGTCGGCGAGGGAGCTTTGTCATCCTCGATGAAATCGCCGAACTCGCTTTCCCCTTCCTCATCCACCGGTTTCTCCAGGGAGAGTGGGCGCTGTGAGACCTGCAACAACCAGCGTACCCTGGCCGGGTCCATGTCCATCTCGGCGGCTATCTCCTCCGGCGTGGGCCGATATCCCAGATCTTGCTCCAGTTTTCGAGCCGTTCTGTAGAGCTTTCGGATGCGATCACTGGTATGGACAGGCACTCGGATGGTGCGTCCCTGCTGCTTCAAAGTCCTGGTAATGGACTGGCGAATCCACCAAGTGGCGTAAGTGCCAAACTTGGTGCCTCGTCGGTAATCAAACTTGTCCACCGCCCTCATCAAGCCCAAGTTGCCGGCCTGGATGAGATCGAGGAAGGGCAAGCCTTGCCCTCGGTATCTCTTGGCGATGCTGACTACGAGACGAGTGTTAGCCTTGATGAGATGTTGACGGGCTTCCTCGCCCTGCATGACGAAATACTCAAGGTGACTTTTCTCCTCTGCACCTTTGCCATTCTGAGCTAGCTTGCGCTCGGCTTCCTCGCCCCGCTCCATACGCTTGGCCAGGTCAACCTCTTGCTCATGTGTCAAGAGAGGCACGCGGCTCATTTCCTTGAAGTACAGACTGACGGTGTTATCAGCAGCGATGGCGCTCAAATCAGAGGAATCGGCATTTCCATTCTCCTCATCTTCGTTTGATTCCTTGACCGAATCGGCCAAAGCCTCTTTGGCAGCCTCTTCGCTATCATAAACTTGTATACCTTGATCGTAGAGATAAGCGAAAAGATCCTCCAGTTGAAATAGGTCATCCTCGACCTCAGGGAAGGTTTCCAATATCTGCCCCAGGGTGAGATAATCCTGCTCATCCGCCTCATCCAGCAGCGCCTGGATCCGCTCAGTTTGTAGCTCCATTTCCGCCTCTAACATTTTGTGAACCCCTCTCTACTACCAACGCACAACATCTTAAACTTTTCCAAAAAATCCCTCCAATAAACTTCATGGCGACATTACTTCCATATACCCATTGTATACCAAAATTGATCTATAGCAAATCGAAATCACCCCAAAATCCTAGAATTTATAGATCTTCCGTTCGCGTCCAACTGCAACCGACATTTTACCGTGCATATTATCTCATGAGGCCATTAGATGAACGTTAGAAACACATTAGAGTCGCATTAGAATCCTGCTAATTGGGTTTTCGAAGCGATTCAAAAATCGGCGGGTATGGAAACCCGCCCTAC
>CAZANJ010000227.1:0-5442 GCA_964486415.1 uncultured Anaerolineales bacterium | reverse complement strand
GGCGATCCAGAGCGAGCAGAATGGTAAATTATTTCTTTCTGAATCCCTAAAGGAGGAATCACATGGCAAACAAGTATTTGGCCCGCGAGGATGCGCCGTTTGGAGCGGATACGTGGGAAAAACTAGATTCGGTTATGGTCGAGGCGGCCAAGGAACAGTTGGTGGGCCGCCGCCTGCTGGACATCGAGGGGCCGTTTGGCCTGGGATTGAAAACTGTGCCCCTCAAAGATGAGGAGACAGAATCCGGCCTGACCGTCAGCAAAGTGCTTCCCGTGGTGATGATCAAGCAGCCCTTCACGTTGGGAATGCGCGATTTGGCCAACTATGAACGCGAACCCCTCTCGCTCGATACAAGCGCGGTGGCGGAAGCGGCCATCGCCTGCGCCTGCTGGGAGGACGACCTGATCTTCAACGGCAACGCCGAGCTGGGCTTGCCCGGATTGTTGACGGTCGAAGGCGCTAACGAAGTCGAGCTTTCCGACTGGGACGAGCCCGGTCAGGCGGCTGAGGATCTGATCAAGGCGGTCACCAAGCTGGACGCGGCGGGCTTCCACGGCCCCTACGCCCTGGCGCTGGCGCCGGCGCGGTACAATCGCCTGTTCCGGCTTTATACCAGAGGCCCGCTCAGTGAGATGGAACACGTGAGCAAAATGGCGAGCAAGGGTGTCTTAAAAGCGCCCTTCCTTGAAAGCGGCGGCGTGCTGCTCGCCTCCGGACGTCAGTACGCTTCCATCGTGCTCGGCCAGGATATGACCATCGGCTTCATCGGCCCGGCCGGGAGTGAGGTGGAATTCTTCATCTCCGAGAGTCTGGCACCGCGCATCCGCAAGCCGGAAGCGATCTGCGTGCTAAGGTAACTCGGCTCTTTGGGGCTTTGCGCAGCCCGTTTTGTCCAGTTGCCCACTCGTAGGGGCGGGGCTCCTTGCCCGCCCAAGTGCATTTTGTCCGATTGACAACGGAAGGAGAACGCAGCGCGATGTCGAAGGAAATGGGTAAAATCGATATTCAGGCGACTTTAGAGCGAATAGCGGACCAGGACGTTTCCCGTGACATGCTGGATAAACTAGGGCGCTATTTGCGCGAGGCGGATGATCAAGAACTGTACGAGGTCAACCCGCGTCATATCGCCAGCAAATTTGGCGCCGATATTCACACCACCTTGAGCCTTCTGGCCTTCGCGGTACAGGAAGGACTGTTTGAACTCAACTGGGCGGTGCATTGTCCACACTGTGGCGGTCGCGCACGCACTTTTTTCTCGCTGCGCGATAGCCGCAGCGCGGAGTTCTGCCCCCAGTGCCAGACGGGTTTCGATCTTCACCTAGATCATGAAATCCACATCACTTTTACGGTGGAAGATAGAGTCCGCACGCTCGCGACCCAAGAGCCCCTTTCCGAGGAACTCTATCCCCCGACCTATGGGCTGGAGCTGTTGAACGTGCAGCCCTTTCGGTCGCTCTTCGCCGACCAGGTGCTGCCGCCCGGTGAAAGCCTGAAGGTCAAACGGGCCGCGTTCATGTTCACCGATCTGCTGGGTTCGACGGCGATGTACGCACGGGAAGGTGACCCTCAGGCATATGGCCGAGTCCGTGAGCATTTCGAGGTGCTGTTCCGAGCGGCCGACTATAACAACGGCGTGACGGTCAAGACGATAGGGGATGCTGTGATGGCCTCGTTTGTGACGCCACTTGACGCGCTGCGGGCAGCGGTTGGGGCCTACTACGACATGAAGGCGCTAAATCGACGGCTCGACCTGAGCGGCGACGAAGCGCTGGCAGTCCGGCTGGGCACGCACGTCGGGCCTTGCATCAGCGTGACGCTGAACGATCAACTGGACTACTTCGGCGCCACCGTAAACGTGGCCTCACGTGTGAGCCGCCTCTCGCGAGGCAAGGACATCGTGCTCACCGAGGCTATGTTAGCAGATCAAGAGACAAAGGCAGAAGCTACCCAAAATGGGGAAGTCGAAAGCTTCGAGAGCAAGTTGCACGGTTATGAGGAGCGTTTCCAACTGAAACGCTTGATGCTTCGAGAAAATCGTTAAACTACAAAACTATCTATCATGAAAGGAGAAACAAATGGCTGTTTTCACTGCCGCTGAAGCGCTGAAGATGGCGCTGAGAATTGAGGAGAACGGGAAAGCATTTTACAACGCCGTGGCCGATAAAACCGAGGATAGCGAGACCAAGGCTCTCTTCGAGGATCTGGCCGTTCAAGAGCAAGCACACTACAACGCGTTCAATAAGATGTTGGAAGGCGTCGAGGAGGCCCCTGATCTCCCCGCCGAACAGTATGAGGACTATCAGACCTATCTTGAAACCGCGCTCGATCAGGCCCTGTTCACCGGGCCGGAGAAGTCACTTGAGGCGGCCAAGAAAGCGAAGGATCGAGAATGTGCGCTTCGGGCGGCGATGGGCTTCGAGAAGGACACTATGATCTTCTACTACGACCTGCGCGAGATGGTGCGGGAATCTGACCGTGATACCATCTCCAACATCATCCGCGAGGAAAAGATGCATCTGCGCCGATTGGCCGGAAAAGTTTAGTTGAGCGATGAATTGCGAATGGTGAATGGTGAATGATGAATTAGTTCGAAATTCCATTCTCAATTCTCAATTCTCCATTCTCCGTTCGCTATTCGCAAATTCGCTAAGGAGAGGACATGCCTCCCATTGAGATAAAACCCAATATCTATTGGATCGGCGTCAATGACCGTACCACCGATCTATTCGAAGGGCTGTGGCCCATCACCCAGGAAGGGGTTTCCTACAACACTTACCTGATCGATGACGATAAAAAGGCCATCGTGGATCTGACCAAGGCATTGAAGACGGATGAATTCCTGGATCAGATTCAGCAGATCACGGACATCTCCGACTTGGACTACGTGATCATAAATCACATGGAGCCGGATCACTCCGGCGTACTGCGCACACTGCGCCGAGTGGCTCCCCAGGTGACCATCCTGAGTACAGAGAAAGCCCGCGATATGCTCAAGGCGTTCTACGAGGTCACCGAGGGCATCCACGTGGTCGAGGATGGGGAGACGCTGGAGCTCGGTGAGCACACCCTACGCTTCGTCCATACCCCTTTCGTCCACTGGCCGGAGACGATGATGACCTACGAGGTCAAAGAACACATCCTCTTCGCCTGTGATGGGTTCGGAAGTTACGGGGCCTTGCGCGGGGGCATTTTCGACGATAAATGTGGTGACCAGGACTTCTACGAGCGGGAAGCGCTGCGCTACTACGTCAACATCGTGGCCACCTTCAGCAGGCCGGTGTTGAACGCCATCGAAAAGCTGGCCGACACGCCGATCTCCATCATCGCGCCCTCCCACGGGCTCATCTGGCGGAAGAATCCGCAGCGCATTGTGGAGTTGTACCAGAAATGGGCGGAATATGCCAGCAGCCCCGGCGAGGTAGGCGTCACTCTGATCTACGGCTCGATGTATGGCAACACGGAGAAGATGATGAACGCCGTGGCGCAGGGAATATCCCGCGAGGGTGTGGAGCTGGAAATCTTCGACGCCACTCACACTCACGTCAGCTACATTTTGCCATCACTGTGGATCAGGCGCGGCGTGATGGTTGGCGCTCCGACTTATGAGGGCTCTCTCTTCCCGCCGGTGACCCAGGTTTTGGAGATGGCGGCCCACAAACGAATTCGGGGCAAGAAAGCCGCTCGCTTCGGCAGCTATGGATGGAGCGGCGGCGCGCAACGGAGCTTCGAGAATACTGTCAAGCCGATGAAGTGGGATTTGTTGGACTCTTTCGAGTTCCACGGCGGCCCGACGGAGGAGGATCTGAAAAGGGGCGAGGAGTTCGGCGCCCAGTTCGCTCGAAGTATCAAGGATTAGTCTTGAAATTAACCTTCCCAAAAGCTGGGAAAGCCGGGAGCTCTTGGGAAGGTTGGAATGCTCAGAGGAAGTGAGAAGCTATGTCTAATGAACTGCACGAAAAAGTTGTCCTGATCGGTGGCGCAACTGGAGCGTTAGGCTCTGCTGTGACACGCGAGTTCGCCAAGACAAAGGCTCGCCTGGCGCTGACCGGCACATCGGAAGAGGCACTGGAGCAGCTGGCCGAAGAACTGGACCTGCCTTCGGGGCATATTTTCACCAGGGCCATCGACGCCACATCATATGAGGAAGTGGAAGCATTGGTGGAGGATGTCCAGACAGCTCTGGGCGGCCTGCACGTGTTGCTGAACACCATCGGCGGCTGGGGCGGGGGCAAGACTGTGGCTGAAACGCAGATTGGACAGTGGGAGCATATGTTGAGGCTCAATCTACGCTCGGCCTTTCTGCTCTCGCGGATGGCATTGCCCCCTATGCTAGAGGCCGGCTGGGGCCGCGTCGTCCACGTCAGCTCCAAGACAGCGGTCGAGCCACGCGCCAAGCAGGCCGGTTACGCTGTCGCCAAGATGGGCCTCATCACACTGACCGAGGTCATCGCCTCGGAGGTGAAGGGGAGCGGCGTCACGGCCAACGTGGTCATGCCCAGCATCATCGACACCCCGGCCAACCGCAGGATGATGTCCAAGGCGGACACGAGCAAATGGGTGCCGCCGGAGCACATCGCCGCGACAATGCGCTTCCTCTGCTCTGACGCGGCGGCCTCGATCAACGGCGTGCGCGTTCCGATCTATGGCGGAGTTTAAGCCTTCTCCTCCGATAGAAGCACCGGCGAGATACTCAAATGGAACATCAAATCTGGACACGGCGGCGTTTTCTGCGCACCGCCGCGCTGAGCGCACTGGGAGGGCTAGCCGCGGCTTGCGGCCCAGCGCGGCGGATGGGGACACCCACACGGCCCAGCCCGACGGCAACAAGCGGGAAAGTGCTTGGCAATGAGAACCGCCCGGCAATCAAGCCCGACTGGAACGTGCGCTACTTCCAGTCCTACCGCCCGGTCGACCGTGATGATTGGCGGTTGACCGTCGAGGGGCTGGTGGAGGCGCCCCAGAGCCTCTCACTGGACGACATCCTGGATCTCCCACGCGTGGAGCAGGATACCCGCATGAAGTGTGTGGAGTGCTGGTCGGCGCGGGCCATGTGGGCCGGCTTCACTTACGAGACGCTGGCCGAGTGCGTTGAGCCGTCATCGGAAGCAGCTTGGGTGACCTTCGAATGCGCGGACGGTTACTACGAATCCCTATCCATCGCGGAGCTCTCCCAGCCGCGTGTCATCTTCGCCTACGAGATGGACGATGAACCGCTGCTGGATGAGTTTGGTGCGCCGTTGCGAATGGTCGTTCCCTCGAAGTATGGCTACAAATGGCCCAAGGCGATCACGCTGCTGCGCTTCGAGACCGATGAGCGCAAGGGATATTGGCCCAGCGTGGGCCCCTACACCACCGATGGCTACGTTCAACCTGGCAAAGACTTCCCCTTGGACCTGGGCGCTGCGGTTGAAATTTCCGGGGGAGAGATCACGGAATACTAGT
>CAZANJ010000226.1:0-5461 GCA_964486415.1 uncultured Anaerolineales bacterium | reverse complement strand
GTCGAGGCCGATCCCGTCGATCCCGTCGATCTGATTGATCTGATCGTGCTCGACGTGATGCTGCCCGGCATCGACGGCTTCGAGACGCTGCGGCGCTTGCGAACCGAGGGCCACAAAATGCCCATCATTCTGCTCACCGCCCGTGATGAGGACGTGGACAAGATCGTGGGCCTGGAGCTGGGGGCCGATGATTACCTGGTCAAGCCCTTCAACCCGCGCGAGCTGAGCGCGCGGGTGCGGGCCTCGCTGCGCCGTCGGGCCGAGCTGAGGGACGTGGAAGCCAAGCTGGCGCATCTACAGGCTGCTTCCGGGGCCGATTCTGAAGAGGGCTTGCGCTTCGATCATCCCCGCCGACGCGCCTGGTTTCGGGGCCAATTGCTCGACCTGCGCCCCAAGGAGTATGACCTGCTCCACTTCCTGGCCCAGAGCCCGGGACGAGTATTCACCCGCGACGTACTGCTATCGCGCGTCTGGGGCGAGGATAGCTACATCGACGAGCGCACCGTAGACGTGCATGTGCGTCGGCTGCGGGCCAAACTGGAAGCTATCGCTCCCCAGGCCGAGGTCATCCTCACCGAGTGGGGCGTGGGCTACCGCTTGGCCGAGGATTTTTGAATGGTGAGGTATGAATAGCGATGAACGCCGCAGCATGGCCTGGCGGTTGACCACGGCCTATCTTCTCACTACCCTGAGTCTCCTGGTCATCCTCGGCGCGGCGCTATACCTCTCCACGGGCCTTTATCTCCGCAACCGTGCGGAGCAGGAGCTGGCCGCCCAGGCCGATTTCCACGCTTCCTACGCCGCCCAATTGGCCCCCGATGAGCGGACGTTGGCCGGATTTTCCTCCACCATCGTCGAGCTTTTCGCCTCCCAGCTCGATCTCAACGTGCGCATCTTCGCCGCCAGCGACGGGAGGCTTTTGGCCTCCACGCAGGACATCGGCCCGCAGCCCAGCCACGCCGCCCTGAGCGAGCTCCGCTACCGCAGCCCGACCGTCTTCACGCAGCCCAGCCGCGACCTGCCCCATCGGCGCTACGCCGCGCGGCCGATTGTGGTCGCTGAGCAGACCATCGGCGTCGTCGAGGTCTCCCAATCCACGCTGGGCAGCGAGCGCTTCTTGACCACCTTGCGCTACATTCTGCTGGCGATAGGCTTGATCGCCGCCCTGGTATCCTCGTTGGTCAGCGTGTTCCTGGCCCGGCGGATGAGCCGCCCGATCCGCGAGATGGAGCGGGCCACCAGCCGCATCGCCGCCGGTGACCTGGACGTTCAACTGGGCCATTATCCGTCCGGCGGCAGGGAGATAGAGCGACTGGCGCGGAGCATCGACCGCATGGCCCAGCGGCTGGAGAATTTGGAGACCGCCCGTGTGCGCTTCATCGGCGAGATTTCCCATGATCTGCGCACCCCGCTGACCGCCATCAAGGGCCTGTTGATCAACCTGATCGACCGCGCCGGGCCGGATGAGCGGTCATCCCTGGAGCTCGCCGAGCGCGAGGCCGATCGCTTGATCCGTTTGGTCAATCAGTTGCTCGATTTTTCGCGCTGGCAGGGCGGGCGCCTGGAGCTGACCTGCCGTCCGGTCGATGTCGGCGCCATCCTCCGCGACGCCGTCACGCTGAGCGCGGAGCGGGCGCGTCATCGCGGTATCGACCTGAGCGCCAAGATCCCCGCCGATTTGCCGACCGTCTCCGCCAACCCGGATCGCGTGCAGCGGGCGGCGCTCAATCTGCTCGATAACGCCATCAAGTTCACGCCAAGCGGCGGGCGGGTGGAGTTGAGCGTGACGCAGCGCGAAGGTGAACTTGAGATCGGCGTGCGGGACAACGGGCGCGGGATGAGCGAGGAGGAGCAGCCCCGCGCCTTCGAGCCCTACTACAGCGGCGGGAAGGGCGGCGCCGGCCTGGGGCTGACCATCGCGCGGGCCATCGTGGAGGCGCACGGCGGGCGGATGGGCATCGAGAGCGACGGCGCCGGTCAGGGCGCCCGCGTCTGGTTCACGCTGCCGCTGTAACAATTGTTCATCTTTGGGTAACACTCCTGTCATCAGGGCGCAACAGTTGTCTGGTATATTGAGGACGGTGGAACGTGAAGCGTAAACGTAAAACGTAATAGAAAAGGAGTGACAGATGAACAAGAGAATGTTGTGGATCGGATTGAGTCTGTTGGTGGCGCTTTCGCTGGCGCTGAGCGGGTGCCAGAATCAGCCGACGGCCGAGGAGATCGTGGCCAAAATGAAGGAGGTCGAGGCCAGCACCGAGGACGCCCACGCCGTCCTGGAGTTCAGCGCCCAGGGCGAGGGACTGGAGATGGACCTGGTCTTCGAGATGTGGGAGAAGCGGCCCAACCAGCTCCGCATCGAGGTGCTTGAGGCCGGGGGGGGCGATGAGGACCTGGTGGGCGCGGTCAGCGTGACCGACGGGAGCCAGGCCTGGGCCTACGACCCGCGCTCGAACGAGGTGCTGATCAGCGACACAGTTCCGGACGATCTGAGCGATCCCCACCAGATGATCCAGAGTATGGAGGAGATCATCCAGCAAGCCTTGGATGCAAGCGACGTGGAGTTGGTGGGCGAGGAAGATGTGGCCGGCGTGGCGACCTACAAGCTCAGCCTCACGCCGAAGGAGGGTGAGGAAGCTTTCTTGCCAATGGGCGGCGAGGTCACGCTCTGGGTGGATCAGGAGCGCTGGGTTGTGCTCCAGGCTCACTTCATCGGCGACCTCGTGGGCGAGGCCCATATGCGCGTCCGCTCCTTCGAGCTCAACACCGGTATTGCCGACGAACGCTTCCAGTTCGAGATTCCCGAAGGCGCGGAGGTGGTCGATGTCGGGGATCTGGAGGAGATGGAGCCGACACACCTCACCTTGGAAGAGGCTCAGGCGCAGGCCGACTTCGATTTGCTGACCCCTTCCTACGTCCCTGGAGAGGCGACGCTGATCGATGTCTTTACGGTGAACGGCGGCTTCGTCTTCCGCTATGACCACGCCGCGACTTCCTTCACCATTATGCAGGGGTCGAGCGAGGCTTCCGGGAGTGTCCCCGCCGGTCAGACTGCCGAGGTCTCCGTGCGCGGCCAGGTGGCCACGCTGGTCACGGACGATCAGGGCAACAGCTTCCTGAGCTGGGAGGAGGCCGGCGTGACGCGCGTTATCGCAGGGCGCATCGGTGAGGAAGAAGTCCTGAAGGTGACCGAATCGTTGCAGTAATCTGACGAGAGAGTGAGAAACCCGGCTTTTCTCAAAGTCGGGTTTCTTCGGCGTCCTGTGAGGAGAAAACTATGGACCTTGTCGTGCGCGCGGTGGGCCTGACCCGCCGCTACGAGATGGGCGGCGGCTTCGTGGACGCGCTGCAGGGCGTGGACCTGACCATCGCTCGCGGGGAGTTCGTGGCTCTGGTGGGGCCTTCGGGCTCCGGCAAGTCGACCGTGCTCAATCTCATCGGCGGGCTGGATCAGCCGACCAGCGGTCAGATTTGGATCAACGGTACCGAGTTGAGCAGCAGTGACGAAGAAACCCTGACACAACATCGCCGCCGACACGTGGGCTTCGTCTTCCAGACCTTCAACCTTTTGCCGCGCCTGACCGCCGAGGAGAACGTCGCCTTGCCCCTCATGTTCAGCGGAGTTTCCGAGCGGGAGCGGCGGGAGCGTGCGCGGGCGCTCCTGGAGCGGGTCGGGCTGGGGTTGCGCTTGAGCCATCGGCCCACCCAGCTCAGCGGCGGCGAGCAGCAGCGAGTGGCAATCGCCCGCGCTCTGGTGGGCCGACCGGCCCTCCTCCTGGCCGACGAGCCGACCGGCAACCTGGACACCGCTACCGGCGCCGAGATCATGCAATTGCTGAGAGCACTCAATCGGGAGCAAGGGCTGACTCTGCTGGCCGTCACCCACGACCCGGAGGTGGCGTCCTTCGCCGACCGCATCGTCAAGCTGCGCGACGGGGAGGTGGAATCGTGACGCTGAAGGATGTGATGAAGACCTCGCTTGGCAACTTGAGCCGTCACAAGGTGCGCACTGTGCTCAGCGCCGTCGGCGTGACCGTGGGCATTTTGACCATCGTGACTATGCTCTCCCTGGGTGTCGGCGTCAAGCGGGAGATTGTGCAGACCTTCCGCAGCGTGGGCCTGGAGACGATAAAGGTGCGTCCCGTCACCGAGGACACCAACGCTTTCAACCAGTTCGCTCAGCCCAAACGGACGGTGCGCATCACGCCGGAGATGGTCGAGGAAATGCGCGCGCGGGATGACGTGTCTAAGGTCTATCCGCGTATGTATAAGCCCCGGGGCTCAAAAGTCTATCTCAAGCTCGGCGGTGAGAGCCTGCGCGTCTACGTGCGGGAATCGAACGAATACAGCAGGATGAACAATCCCTTCACCGGCGCCCCGGAAGTGGTGGCCGGCGAGGATCTACCCGAAGAGGCAGAGGGTGTGATCGTGGTCAGCACCCGCGCATTGGAGGCGCTGGGATATGATGAGGATGAGTACGAGAGCCTGATCGGGCAGGATGTGGCGCTGACGCTGAGCGCGCCGCGCGGCGAGAATCAGGAGTTCCCCTTGCGCCTGGTGGGCGTGGTCGACATCTACCACGAGGGCAGTCCCAGGACCTATATCGGCCTGGAGGACATGGTGGCCCTGAACGCCTGGTGGTTCAACGATCCCGACTTTTTGGAGCACGAGGGCTACGATGTGCTGATCGTCAAGGCGCTCTCCCTGAATGACGCTTCCCAGATCATTGACGTGCTCCAGGAGCGGGGCCTTCAGGTCGAATCGTTGAAGATGATGCTCCAGACGACGAACAAGGCCATAGTCATTCTGCAGACGATGCTGGGCTCGATTGGCGGGCTGGCGCTGCTGGTAGCCGCCATCGGCATCGCCAACACGATGGTCATGTCGGTCTACGAGCGCACCAGGGAGATCGGCGTTTTGAAGGCGGTCGGCGCCTCGTCCAGTGACGTTCGCCTGCTGTTCATGGTGGAGGCGGCCCTCATCGGTCTGCTGGGCGGCGTGGTGGGCGTCATCGGCGGCTGGCTGCTGGGCCTGGGCCTCAACGAGGCCATCTTGATCTACCTGCGCTGGAAGGAGATTCCCATGACGGGCACCTTCTTTATGATCACCGGCTGGCTGGTAGCATTGGCGCTGATTTTCGCCACGGTGGTTGGCTTGCTGGCCGGGCTGTATCCTGCCGTCCGCGCCGCGCGGCTGAATCCGGTGGATGCTTTGAGGTATGAGTGAATTTGTAGTAGGCGGAATTTGGTTGACAAATCAAAGGATGTGTTATGGCCGCGCAATCCCATTATCGGCTGCTCGTCAGGGATCGCCAGATCCCGGCCCCGGACAAGCATAAGCTTGTGTTTCAGACGGGTATGGCAACCGCAGGTTGCACGCGATGCCCTTTGAGCAAAACAGACCAGCCGGATTTAATGCAATTGCGAGAGTGTTGCATAAGTCCTGTATCAATCGACAATTA
>CAZANJ010000225.1:0-5477 GCA_964486415.1 uncultured Anaerolineales bacterium | reverse complement strand
TCCTGGATCTGAAATGCCTCGATCCGGCGATGGGCAGCGGTCACTTCCTGGTGGAGGCGACCGAGTACCTGGCGCGGGCGCTGGCCACCGATCCCCACGTGGAGATGGAGCAGGTGACGGAGGAGGACCTGACTTACTGGAAGCGCCGCGTGGTCGAACGCTGCATCTACGGCGTGGACAAGAACCCACTGGCGGTAGAACTGGCCAAGTTGAGCCTGTGGCTGGCGACGGTATCCGCGGAGCGGCCGCTCAGCTTCCTCGATCATCACCTGAAATGCGGCGACTCGCTGATCGGGGCGCGGGTGGAGGACCTGGGCTGGGCGCCGCCGCCGGCGTTGAGCAAGAAAGCCCGGGAGCAGGTCGAGCAGCAAAAGGCCGGGCAGATGAATATGTTCGAGCACGTGCTGAGCCAGATGCTGCCCACGGTGATGGGGCGTATCATGGAGATCACCGAGCAAGAGAGCAAGGACTACGACATGGTACGGGCCAAGGAGGCCGCTGACCGAGCTGTGCAGGAATTGAAGGAGCCCTTCAAGGCCGTGGCCGACCTGTGGGTCAGCGCCTACTTTGGCAACGAGTTCATCAACGGGGAGTACGATGAGGCGCTGGGCGTGATCAGCCAGCCGGACACCCTGATGGGGCTGGAGGCCGTGGAACGGGCGCGGGCGATGGCGGACGAGAGAGGCTTTTTCCACTGGGAGCTGGCCTTCCCGGAAGTGTTCTACGACGAACAAGGTCAGCGGCTGGGCGAGGAGGTGGGATTCGATGCGGTGATTGGGAATCCGCCGTATGGGATGACGGATGATCCTCTGGTCAAGGAATTTGTCAGCCAGCATTACGATTCATCTGAGGGCCGCGATGACAAGTATAAGCTTTTCATGGAGCGGGCTCATTTGCTCACACGAAATGCGGGATACTTCTCTTATATCACATCGAGTGCTTTTCTCACTAATCTTCTTGATGCCAAACTGCGAAGGCTGCTATTGTCCACTGCCCGTTGGAATCGCTTGGTCACTTTTGGATACCCTGTATTCGCGGATCCGACGGTTCACACTGCTATTTTTGTCATCCAAAACCAAAAGCCAGCCCAAACAGATCGAATGCTAGTCTTGCCTGGTATTGAGAGATTTGATCGTCTCGAAGATGCAGGGAGAGAGGTAAATCAGACCAGGTTTTTGACTGATGAGTCATCCTTGATAACAGTTATCAAAGATGCTCGTGTTGCTGAAACCCGTGACAAAATTGAGGGGGCAGGAGAACCGCTTGGCGAGTTTGCTCACATCAGACAGTGCATAAAGACGGGTGATAACTCCAATCATTTGCGAACAGAGGATCAGCCTCCGGGCGATCCTTGGAAACCTGTCCTGAGCGGTGGTGACGTCACACGCTACGGAGTTAGCTGGCCCAAGAGGTATCTTGAGTATGGCCCCTGGCTAGCACGGAATTGGCAAAATCCCGATTTCTTTGAGAGGCCGAAGATAATTGTTCGCGAGACGAGCGAAAGAATCACGGCCACCCTCGATTCACGGGAGTTTTACTTGCTTTCTACGCTCTACAGCATCTACTACAAGAGAGAATCACCAGACAATGAGAGTTTACACTACCTGCTTACACTGTTGAATAGCCAGTTATCTCAGTTCTACATGTACCATCTGGTTTTCGGGCTTTCCTCCGGTGCCTTCATCAAGGCCAGGGTAAATCACTATGCTCGTCTCCCCATCCGTCGTATCGACTTCACCACGCCCGACGACGAACGCGAGGCGCTGGTCAGTGAGGCCAAGGACAAGGCCGAGCAGGCCATCCAGGCGATAGCAGCCTCTGGTCTCGTCGGCTCGGAGGCCCCGATGGATCGGGCCATCATGGCCCAAGCCACCGCCCCCGTGCTATCCTTCGTCGAGGAGCGCTTGAGCGCCGAACCGGAGCAGGCCGACGTGATCCACGACCTGTTGGCTCACCTGGCCGAGCGGATGATCGCGATGCACGAGCAGAAGCAAGAGCGCGTCGAGGCCTTCTGGCTCGACCTGGAAGGGGTTACCGACGGTGACACCTTCGAAGCTTTGAGCGAGCACGGCAAGTGGGAAGCGAGCCTCTGGGAAGCGACGGCCTGCCGTCCTTTCGTGGACAAGGAGAGCCGCTCCACCCGCCACCTGGACGAGAGCTTGGGCTGGAATGAAGATTGTTTCAAGGTCTTTGTCAAGGAGCTGGCGGGGCCGGTCTCCAACCTGAGCGACGTGGTGCGCGTCTACCGCCGCTACCATCGGCTGTACCATGAGCTCGTCCAGCGCATCGCCGCCACCGACCGCCTGATCGACCTGATCGTCTATCGGCTCTACGGGTTGACGGAGAAGGAAGTCGCGGTGGTGGAAGGGCGGAACTGACACCATCGCCTAGCGATTTTAAATGTGAAAGCGTTATAGATTGACGACGGAGGACGAAGTTGAAAGCAATACCTCCACCAGACGTCACTGTCGACAAGGTGGTTAGGGAGTGTATGGAGCAAAGAGACATACGGGATACGCTGAGAGGTGATGGGCTTTCATTGTTGCAGGCAGTGCATTGCGTCAGGGTAGAGACGTGACGAGCGAGCACAACTGACTCAAGCACACGCATTGCTTACCGCGAAGTGTTAGACACTGAAATGGGAGATTATGATGAACTTGATTAAGCGATACGAGCAATATTTGGAGGAACGTGTTCGCGCGGGCGAATTGAAAGGAGTCGAATCGGACGAGGGCAAAGCGCCGGGGGAGATGGTGCGCTCGGACATAGAGCGGGTGATGATGCCCGAGGTGGAGGAGAGCGAGCTGGACGAGCAGGTCGCCGGTAACAACGCCTTCGCCTTCGACCTCTACCGGGTTATGCGGGATGATAAAGAGAATATGTTCTACTCACCCCACAGCATATCGTTGGCGCTGGCGATGGCCTACGCCGGAGCGCGCGGCGAGACCGAGGCGCAGATGGCCCAGGCGCTTCATTACAGGCTGGATCAAGAGCGACTCCATCCAGCCTTTAACGCCCTGGACCTGGAGCTGACCAGCCGAGGCGAGTCCGAGGAGGGCGAGAGGTTTCAACTGAATATCGCCAACGCTGTCTGGGGACAAGCGGACTACGGCTTCCGCTCTGACTACCTCGACGTGTTGGCCCGAAACTACGGCGCCGGGCTGTGCGTGGTCGATTTTAAGAGCGCGCCAGAGGAGGCCCGCCAGACGATCAATCAGTGGGTCAGCGAGGAGACGGAGGGCAAGATTGAGGATCTGCTGCCTCAGGGCGCCGTCGACACGCTGACGCGCCTGATCCTGACCAACGCCATCTACTTCAATGCCTCCTGGATGCACCCCTTCGAGGAGTGGAACACGAGCGAGGGCGATTTCTACACCCTCAGTGGTGATGAGGTGACCGCGCCGATGATGAAGCAGACGGAACGCTTCGGATACGGCAAGGGTGAGGGGTATCAGGCCGTCGAGCTGCCCTACGTGGGCGACGAGATGTCGATGGTGATCCTGCTGCCCGCCGCCGAGCGCTTCGATCAGTTCGAGAGCTCGCTCGACGCCGAACGGGTGCGGGACATCACGGAGCAGATCGGACGCCAGGATGTGACCCTCACCATGCCCAAGTTCGAGTTCGAGTCGAAGTTCGGGCTGGCGGACACGCTGGCCGGGATGGGCATGTCAGACGCCTTCTCACCGGAGGAGGCCGAGTTCTCCGGGATCGACGGTACTGACGATCTCTACATCACCGATGTGGTGCATAAAGCCTTCGTCTCGGTCGATGAGGCCGGCACCGAGGCGGCGGCCGCCACCGGCGTGGGAGGCCTCCTCGGCCTTTTCGCCGAGCCGGTCGAGGTCGTCGAGGTCACGGTCGACCATCCATTCATCTTCCTGATTCGCGATGTCGAGACGGGCGCGATCCTGCTCGTGGGGCGCGTCCTCAACCCAGAAGCATGAGCAATAGTCGGATCGGCTCTAAACGCTGAATCGCAGGGGCGAGGTCGCCCGCGAGAGGACGAGATGGGAGAACGAGTACAAACACCAAAGAAAAGAGGCCCCCCGATTCCTGCTGACAATCCTGTTGGCCTTGTCGCTGTTGGCCCCAGCGATGTCCGTCGTGGCCGATGACGGAGGGCCGGGCGACGGCCCGCCGCGCATGGTCGAGCGGGAGGCCCCGTCGCGGGAGCCGCAGGTGCTGGAGCAGAGCGTGACGCCGGAGGGGCTGACCAACGCCGTCATCGAGCTGCCGGCCGAGGCCGACGCTTACATCGCCTCGGAGTGGCTGAGCCAGAACTTCGGCGCCGACGCGCTCTACCTGGGCTACAATCTGTATGGCGACGCCAACTTCGGCGCCGAGCGCATACTTCTGCGCTTCGACGTGCTGGGTAACATCCCGGACGGCGCGGTGATCAACGACGCGCGGCTGCGGTTGCGCCTCAACTGGTCGGACCCGCCGGACGATGAGCCGATGGGCAATCTCCTGCGGCGCCTGGCCTCACCCTGGGAGGAAGCGACCGTCACCTGGGACAAAGAGCCGGCCTGGGCCGAGGTGCGCGTCGAGTCGGAGGTGGGCAGCGCACGCAATTGGTATGAGTGGGAGCTCACCGAGCTGGTCGCCGACTGGGTCGCCGGTGCCCACGATAACCACGGCCTGGAGCTGATCGGCGACGAGCGCGTTCAGCAACGGGAGCGGGCCTTCTACTCGCGGGAGACGGACGGTGATTTCTACCCCCGGCTGGTCGTCGATTACACCGACTTCCGGGATAGCGAGCCGCCGACCGTGAGCGTCAACGCGCTGCCCGAATATGTGTGCCGCAGCTTCGGCGTCTCGTGGAGCGGCAAGGACCCCGGCGGGTCGGGGATTGCGCCCTACGATGTGCAGTACCGCGTGGACGGCGGCGACTGGAGCGATTGGCTGGTGGATGTCGACTTCTCGTCGGCGGACTTCGCGAGCGGGCGGGATGGACGCCTCTACGAGTTCCGGGCGCGGGCGGAGGATCGGGCCGGTAACGTCGAGCCCTTCGGCGGCCCCGAGGCCTCGACCACGGTGGACGCCCAACCGCCGACGTCGCTGGTGGCTCCCCTGTCCAGGATCACCGACACCACCAGCTTCACGGTCAGTTGGTCGGGGTATGACGACGGCTCCGGTATCCAATACTACGACATACGCTATCGCCTCAACGACGGCGACTGGATTCCGTGGCAGCAGGAGACGTTGGCGACCGAGGCGCCTTTCACCGTGCTGGACGGCGATGGGTTTTACGAGTTCGAGGCGCGGGCGGTGGACAATCTGGGCCTGAAGGAAGCGTTCACGGGTCAGGCGGAGGCTGCCATCATCGTCGACGCCGAGCCGCCTTTCATCGAGCCGAGGGTCTGGCTGCCGTTCGTTGCTCGCGATTATTGATTGAACGACGCATAGAACCCCTTGTCCTCTAATTAACTTGACTACGTTGTGTATGCAATCGACGGTCCCCTGCTAGGGGAACGATA
>CAZANJ010000224.1:0-5499 GCA_964486415.1 uncultured Anaerolineales bacterium | reverse complement strand
GGGTGGGTTCACCTTCGTGAGTTCCTGAGAAAGGCCGATGATAGTTACATTGCTCCTTCCAATCGATATCGATGGCATTGTTCGCCGTATGCAACGGTATCCGGGGCATCCGAAAGCAGCGAGATGCTCCGGGGAGTGAGAGTTTAGGTATCACGACTAAATGGAGATAACAGATGAGTGAACGAAAAAGAGTAGCCACATATGCGAGAGTTTCATTGGGCGTTCAGGTCGAGGAAGGCCGGTCGTTGTCCGCCCAGGAGGCGGAGATGCGCGAGTTCGCGGAAGCGCGAGGATGGGAGATCGTCGCCGAGTTCGTCGATGCCGGTGAAACCGGCACGAACACGGAGCGACCCGGCTTGCAGGCTGCCCTGGAAGCAGTCGGTAGGGGGGAATTCGACGTGCTGCTGGTACACGAACTCTCCCGCTTGTCGCGTAGCTTGAGAGACACGCTCAACATTTTCGAGGCCCTCGGCCGGATGGACGTCGGCTTCGCCTCGGTCAAGGACCCCGACTTCAACTTCTACAGCACGACCGGGCGGTTGTTCCTCACCGTAGTGGCCGCCTTGAACCAGTACTACGTGGACACGATCAGGATGCACACCGCCAAGTCGAAGCGGGACCGCGCTCGGCGTGGTCTCTACAACTCGCCTGTTCCTCCTTATGGCTATCGGCAAGTGGGGGATGCGAACACACCGCCCGAGATCGTGGAGGAGGAGGCGGAGGTGGTGAGGGAACTGTTCGAGCGGTATGCCACGGGACGGCACTCCTATCGCGACCTGGCGAACTGGATCAACGAGGCCGGATATCAGACCCTGCCTGGACGCAGTTTCTCGAAGAACGCCGTTGCCGAGATCCTGCGTAATCCTTTCTACAAGGGGGAAGTGGCCTACAAGCAGAGGGAGCGGAGCCAGGAGGAATGGGAGCTCTACGCCGGTCGGCACGAGCCCATCGTGAGCGAAGAGGCATGGGAGATTTGCCGGAGGATGCGCGAGCGCAAGCGGATCGCGCCGCGCACGTATCAACCTGAACATCGCGTGTACCTGCTGAACGGGCTTGTTTACTGTGACGTGTGTGAGAGGAAACTACGAGCACAGGGAGTGAATTCAGGGGATTACTATCGTGAGATCAAGAGGAAAAAGGGCATCATCGACTGCCCGGATTCGGGCCACGGCGTGAGGGCCGAAAGGGTAGATGGACAGATTGGGGCCATCTTTCGCCAGGTGGAGTTGCCGGAAGATTGGCGTGAGGAACTGGCGGAGATGATGGAACAGAACGGTGAGAGGGAATCGCTGGAGGACCAACGTGCACGGCTGGTGGAGGAACGCCGTCGCCTGAAGATGATGGGTATCAAGGGAGTGTTCGACGACGATACGGAGGTTTTCGACCGGGAGCTGGCGCGGATCAGGCGTGAGTTGGAGGCATTGCCGGCCCCGGTAGATCTGAAAACGATGGAGCACGCAGCCCAGGTGGTCGAGAAGTTGGCGGAGGTGTGGGATGAAGCGGAGAAGGTTGATCGCAGGGACTTGCTGAGATTGGCCGTGCGGAAGATCACAGTCGACGTGCCGCAGGCTCGGGTGGTGACGATAGAGCCAAAAACCATCTTCGTCCCTTTGCTGCGGAAAGTCCCTTCGTTGCGGGAGATCGAGTTTGGGGTCTTCAGTCCGGTGTGGTCGGAGGCCCTGGTAGAGGAATTGGGCGTGATGCCCATAGCCGAAGCGGTGACACGACTGCCCGACGTGGATGAGACTCCAGACTGGCCCCTGGTGGTGGACCTGCCCGATGACGTGAAGGGCAAATCCATCACCCCCTCTTTGAGCGCCTGGTTGAAAGACCGGCGGGAACGGGGGGAAACACTGGGGCCGGTGGTGGCACTGGAGAATTCGCAAGTGCCACCGCTGAAGGTGGATCGACGGTACTGGGACACCGAGATCGAGTGGATAGACAGCTTGTCGCGCTGTCCCGACGAGTCGGCGGCGTTCCTGTGGATGCCCTTCGTGCTGCAACGAGAGGAGGACAAGGAGGAACTGCTCACCGAGGCACAGCGGGTCGTAGCGGAAGGGGGACTGTTGATGGTGGTGGACGTGTTGCCCTCGTCGATGGGAGCGCACTGGTTGTACCGCTACTTCCCCGAAGCGTGGGAGATCGACCGTGACTTGACGTGGAACGCCTTCGAGTTGTACAATCGGGTGCAGGAAATGGGGTTCGAGGTGGAGGTAGAGAGAAAGAGCTTGTATCAACCCGTAGCAGTTGGTGTAGCGCTCGAGATGGTGAAGTGTCGGGAAAGAAGTCCACAGTTGGCACTCCTGACGGATAGCGCATACGAAGAAGGCTTGCAGCGACTAGAGGTAGCGGTAGAACGCGAGGGAGAAGGTCACGAGCTATCGTCAGAGGTCTGTTTGGTGATAGTGCGGGCCGAAAAACAATCGTCGGGGAAAGGTCGCGGGAGCGAGTGAGGATTTAAGAGCGAAACTCGAACACGGAAAGCAATGAGAGGGATTATTACACACGGTAGCGAGTGCGTGGATGAGACGAGTTGCTCGCTTTCGCTGTCGTGTACACAATAGTGGAATTGTATCCGGGAATGTAAGTGAAACTCGGAAGAGAAGTCACAGATGAGTGGAGGTAAGGATGAGTAAAAAGAAAAGAGCATGCACGTATGCACGCGTTTCACTGGATGTCCAGGCCGAGGAAGGCCGATCTTTGTCTGCTCAGAAAGCGGAGATGCGCGAGTTCGCAGAGACACGTGGGTGGAAGGTCGTCGCCGAGTTCGTCGACGCCGGCGAAACAGGGAGGAACACGGATCGACCTGGCTTACAAGCGGCCCTCGAAGCGGCCGAGGAGGGAGAATTCGACGTGCTGCTGGTGCACGAATTGTCCCGCTTGTCGCGCAGTGTGACCGACACGATCGGGACCTTCGAAAAGCTCGGGGAGATGGGAGTGGGCTTCGCCTCGGTCAAGGAGCCCGACTTCGACTTTGCCAGCGCAACCGGGCGGCTATTTCTCGCCATCATGGCGGCCTTGAATCAGCACTACGTGGATTTGATCACGATGCACACCGCCAAATCGAAGCGGGACCGAGCTCGGCGAGGGCTGTACAACGCCTCTATTGCTCCCTATGGATACAAACACGTGGGGGATGCCAACACGCCGCCCGAGATTGTGGAAGAAGAGGCGAAGGTGGTGCGAGGGTTATTCGAGCGGTACGCGACTGGCGAGCACTCTTCGCTGGACCTGGTGAAGTGGGTCAACGAGGCCGGGTACCGAACCCGATCCAGGAACCGTTTCGCGCAAGGCGTTGTCGCTCAGATGCTGCGCAATCCTTTCTACAAAGGGAAAGTGGTATACAGGCAAGGTAAAAGAGTACAAGGTGCAGGGGAGATCTATGACGGGCAGCACGAGGCCATTGTGAATGAGGAATTGTGGGAGACAGTCCGCGAGGTGCGAGAGCAAAGGAGGAATGCCCCAATGAATCCTAAGTTTGAGGAACATCTGTACCTGTTAAACGGGATTGTAAATTGTGATATTTGCGAGAGGAATCTTCAAGCACAGTGGAAAGATTCGCGGGGATACTACATTGAGGTGTCGAACCAGCGAGGCTTCTTAGACTGTCCTGATGCGGGGCTTAGCACAAGGGCAGAAGAGATAGATAGACAAATTGGAGCCATTTTCCGTTGGGTAAGATTACCGGACGACTGGCGGGAAGAATTGGCAGAGATGGCGGAGCAGCAAGAGGAGGAGAGAAAAAAGGAAAAAGGGCCATCCGTGGAGGAATGCCGCGCACGGCTGGTGGCTAAGCGCCGCCGGTTGAAGATGATGTTCATCAAGGGCTTCTTCGACGATGACGAAGAGGCATTCGACCAAAAGCTAGCGCAGGTCAGGCAAGAGTTGGCGGCGTTGCCGGAACTGGAGAAGGTAGAAGAGGTTGACCAAGCAACACTAGTGATCGAAGAATTGTTGGAGATATGGGACGAAGCGGAGAAAGTGGAGCGTAGAGATCTGCTGCGATTAGCCGTGCAAAAAATCGCCGTGGATGTACCACAGAGTCGGCTGGTGTCGATTGAGCCCTACCACTGGTTCGCCCCCCTGTTTAGGAAAGTGCCTTTACTATGGGAGATCGAATCTGGAGTTTTCAGCCCAGTGTGGCCGGAAACACTGATAGAAGAGTTAGACGTGATGCCAATGGCCGATGTAGTGAAACAGCTGCCCGACGCGGCAGAGGCACTGGATTGGCCATTGGTTATAGACTTGCCTGAGTACATGAAAGGTCAGCGCGTCACACCCTTGTTGAGCGATTGCTTGAAAGATCGGCGACGAGCGGGAAAAGCATTGGAACCGGTGGTTGCGCTGGAGAATCCAAGGACACTGCCGTTGAAAGTGCATGGACGGTACTGGAGCGTCCAGATCGAGCGCGTGAACAGTTTGTCACGCCGTCCTGATGGATCAGCAGCGTTCTTATGGACGCCGTTCGCGCTGCAGCGAGAGAAGGACAAAGAGGAGGTGATCGCCAGGGCACAGAGGGTCACAGAAGAAGAGGGGCTCTGGGTAGTGGTAGATGTGTTGCCTTCGTCGATGGGATCGCATTGGCTGTACCGCTACTTCCCCGATGCTTGGGAGATCGACCGTAATATGACCTGGAATGCCTACGAATTGTACAATCTGTTGCGGGAAGTGGGATTCGAGGTGGAGGTAGAGAGGAAGAGCCTGTACCAGCCTGTAGCAGTAGGTGTAGCGCTCGAGATGGTGAAGGAGCGGAAGCTGTGCCCTCAATTGGCACTCTTGCTGGACAGCGCGTACGAGGAAGGCGTGCAACGACTAGAGTCAGCGGCAAAACGCGAGGGAAAAGGTCACAAACTGTCGTCGGAGGTATGTTTGGTGATAGTGCGGGCTGAGAAACAATCGTCAGGGAAAGTTCTCATGAGCGAGTGAAGGTTTAAGGGCGAAACTCGAACGCTGAAGGCACTGCGAGAGGGATTGTTACACACGGTAGCAAGTGCTTGGCTGAGACGATACGCACGCTTTCGCTGCCGTGTGATGATTTTTAGAGGGTAAGGGAGAGGATTTATCCCCTCTCCCTCCCCGTTGTCGCAATGAGGTCAATTCCCCATATTTACCAGCGTGCGGCTTTCCCGCACTGGGCGGTCCCCAATGCCTTGCCCACATAAGGGAAATCCTTGGGACTTATGCCGCCAGGCTATAAAGAGACACCAGGCCCATTCGGGCGAGGTGTTTAATCCGCAAACGCCCATTATCGAGTTTGCTAATGCGCTTGAATTTCATACAGCGCAAGCGTTTTCGAATCCATTGGTCGATGCGGTAGAACTGCCGTTTGACCGTACTAAAAGGGGTAGCGAAGTAGTGGGCATACCCCAGGATGACCCGATTGAGGGCTCGAATGGCCTATAACAGCCATAGGATAGACGCTTCGGCATAGCCTTATAGTCTATCTTTACCCAAGGGACTTGGTTGGCACAGTTCCAAGCACTGAGGGACTATGTGGGT
>CAZANJ010000223.1:1480-5508 GCA_964486415.1 uncultured Anaerolineales bacterium | reverse complement strand
GATCTAGAACAAGCCAAGCGGCGTTGGGAAGAGGAGACCGTCGGCCCGACGGTGGAGCGTTTCCCCGAACGAAGTGAGCAGTTCGAGACGCTCTCCGGCATTCCGCTCGAACGGGTTTATGCGCCCGCCGACGTCGATGTTGACTATCTAGACTATCTAGACGATCTGGGCTTCCCCGGCCAGTATCCCTTCACGCGCGGGGTCTATCCCACGATGTACCGCGGCCGGCTCTGGACGATGCGCCAGTATGCTGGCTACGCCTCCGCCGAGGAGTCGAACGCGCGCTACAAGTACCTGCTGGAGCAAGGTCAGACCGGACTCTCGGTGGCCTTCGATCTGCCCACACAGCTCGGCTACGACGCCGACGATCCGCTGGCCGAGGGTGAGGTGGGCAAGGTCGGCGTCTCCATCAGCAGCCTGGAGGATATGCGCACGCTCTTCGACGACATCCCGCTGGACAAGGTCAGCACCTCGATGACCATCAACGCGCCGGCGGCGATCCTGCTGGCGATGTATATCGCGGTGGCGAAGGAGCAGGGCGTCGAGGTGCGAAAGCTGCGCGGCACGGTGCAGAATGACATCCTGAAGGAGTATGTCGCCCGTGGCACCTATATTTTCCCGCCGCGCCCCTCGATGCGCCTGGTGACCGATCTTTTCCGCTACTGCGCCGCCGAGGTGCCGAGGTGGAACACGATCAGCATCAGCGGCTACCACATCCGCGAGGCCGGCTCGACGGCGGTGCAGGAGATCGCTTTCACGCTCGCCAACGCTATCGCCTACGTGCGGGCGGCCATCGACGCTGGGCTGGACGTGGATGATTTCGCGCCGCGCCTTTCATTCTTCTTCAACGCGCACAACGATTTCCTGGAGGAGGTGGCCAAGTTCCGCGCCGCGCGACGGCTCTGGGCGCGGTTGATGCGGGATCGGTTCGGGGCACAGGATCCGCGAAGTTGGCGGCTGCGCTTTCACACCCAGACGGCCGGCTGCACGCTGACGGCGCAGCAGCCGGAGATCAACGTGGTGCGTGTGACGCTCCAGGCGCTGGCGGCGGTGCTGGGCGGCACGCAGTCGCTGCACACCAACTCGCGCGACGAGGCGCTCTGGCTGCCCACCGAGGATTCGGTGCGCATCGCGCTGCGCACGCAGCAGATCATGGCCCACGAGTCGGGCGTCGCCAACACCATCGATCCACTGGCCGGTTCCTACGCCATCGAGCGCCTCACCGCCGAGGTGGAGCGGCGGGCGCGGGCCTACATCGAGCGCGTCGACGCGCTGGGCGGGGCGCTGGCGGCCATCGAGGAGGGCTACATCCAGCAGGAGATCGCCGATGCCGCATATGAGTATCAGAAGGAGATCGAGGAAAAAGAGCGCATCGTGGTCGGGGTAAATGCGTATCAAACTGACGCAGATGTGACGACACTGGAGCGGCTGACGGTCGATCCGGCGATTGAAGAACGGGCGCGGTCGCGGCTGGCAGCACTGCGGGATCGCCGGGACGAAGAGCGGGCCTCGGCGGCGTTGGCGCACATCGAGCAGGCAGCCCACATCCCAGATGGTTCGACTGCACTCACCACAGGCGCGCCGCTGATGCCCCTCTTCGTCACCGCCGTGGAGGCCGACTGCACGCTGGGGGAAATCTGCGGCGTGCTGCGGGACGTGTGGGGAGAGTACCATCCACAGGCAAGTATCTGAGGATTATGAATTGCAAAGGTCAGATTGGTTCAATCTCAGAGATTGAACCAATCTAAAAGGTTTGACTTTCGATAGCGAAAGGCATAAAATGAGCAGCAGAGCCTCGCTTCAGTAAGATGGAATAAAACCAGAGGCAGCTATGGAGGAGCAAATGAGCGAAAACACGACCGATACCCTCTTCGAGCTGGCGATCGCCGCCGAGAAAGAGGCCAAAGTTTTCTACGCGGGCTTGATAAAAAAGTTCCAGCACGTCCCCAAGGCCGTGAAGGTCTGGCGTGAGATGATGCAGGACGAAGTGACACATTCCCAGGAATTACAGAAGATTAAAGCCACACTGACTGAAGAACAGCTTCGTGCACCGGTCGATCAGTCCATCATGTGGAAAGCGGAGTCGGTGCGTGAATTCTCGGCTGAGAACAGCCTGAACCAGATTGAGACGCTGGGGGAGGCTTTCCAGACCGCTCATGATATAGAACACTCTGAAGTCAACACGGTGTTCGAGTTCATCCTGACAGAATTTGTGGACCCAGATGTACAGAGGGAATTCGTGGTCTCTCAATTGCAGGAGCACGTCGCCAGGCTGGAAGCGCTCGAAGAGATCGAGTGACCGGGAAGTGTACGGGCCAAGGAGCTCTAGCCTGCGCCAGATTCCGGCTCTGAGCGAAGGGATCGGGGATCTGGCGATCCCCTTTGAGCACGATCAGAGGAGAAGATTCCGATGAGCACATCGATTCACCACATCGCCATCGTGGTGCATGATCTGGACGAGGCGCTGAATTTCTACCGGGACGCGCTGGGCCTGGAGATGACCGAACGCCGCGAAGCGCCGGAGGAAGGGGTGGAGATCGCCTTCCTGCCCGCCGGCGAGGGGGAGATCGAGTTGCTGCGCCCCCTGGACGAGCAGAGTGGCGTGGCCCGCTTCCTGGCGAAACGGGGGGAGGGGCTGCACCACATCTGCCTGGCGGTGGACGATATTGAGGCCGCGATGGGGCAGCTACGCTCTGCCGGAGCAGAACTCCTCAGCGATGAGCCCCGGCGTCACGCTGACGGCACGCGCTATGTCTTCATCCATCCCAAGTCGGCCCACGGCGTGCTGCTGGAGCTGTACGAAGAGAATGTCGCATGACGTTATGCAAGGGGCAGTGTGAGTATCATCACTTGCCCCGGTTGGGCGCCTATGCTACTGTTAATTATGTTCAATTCAGCCAGAGTTAGTCAAGAGGAGGAATTAGATGGTCCAGGATAACATCCGCGTTGGGGTAGAACCATTGAAGGATTTCTGCGTGCAAGTGCTGCAGAAGATGGAGGTCTCGGAGGAAGACGCACGCCTGACAGCCGACGTGCTGGTAACGGCTGACCTGCGGGGCATCAACAGCCACGGCGTGGCCCGGCTGCGCCGCTACGTCAACGGGCTGCGCAGCGGCATGATGATCGCCCGGCCGGAGGAGAGGGTCATCACGGAGACGCCGACCACGGCGACCATCGACGCGGGCGGCGGGCTGGGACAGCCGGTTTCTCATCGGGCGATGGAGCAAGCTGTCCAGAAGGCCCAGGATCTGGGCGTCGGCTTCGCGACGGTGCGCAACTCCAATCATTATGGCATCGCGGGCTACTACGCGATGATGGCGCTGGAGAAGGATTGCATCGGCATTTCGATGACCAACGCCTCGGTGCTGGTGGTGCCCACCTTTGGGCGAGACGCGATGCTGGGCACCAATCCCATCGCGGTGGCGGCACCGGCGGGCGAGGAGCCCGCTTTTGTGTTGGATATGGCGACCAGCACCGTGCCGCGCGGCAAGCTGGAGGTCTACAAGCGGTTGGAGAAACCGCTGCCGCTGGGCTGGGCCACCGACGAGACCGGAGAGCCCTCCAGCGATACCGAGCGCGTGTTAGAGAACCTGAATAAGCGGCTGGGCGGGGGCCTATTGCCGCTGGGCGGAGCGGGGGAGCTTCTGCGCGGCTACAAGGGCTACGGCCTCTCGCTGCTGGTGGATATTCTCTGCGGCGTCCTGCCCGGCGCGGCCTATGCAAACCTGGTCTATCCCAGGGATGAGGAGGGCAATCCGCTGCCCTCGGCCATTGGGCACTTCTTCGGCGCCTGGCGCGTGGACGCTTTCCGCCCGGTCGATGATTTCAAGGCCGCGATGGACGATTTGCAGCAGCGGCTCAAGGACGCGCCCAAGGCGGAGGGTCAGGATCGCATCTACATCCACGGCGAGAAGGAGCACGAGGAAGCGGAGCACAACGCCAGCGCGGGCGTGCCGCTCAATCCCAAGGTGGCGGCCGATCTGCGGGTCATCGGGGAGGAGTTGGGCGTGGAGTATGATTTGTAGGCT
>CAZANJ010000223.1:0-1380 GCA_964486415.1 uncultured Anaerolineales bacterium | reverse complement strand
AATCTACCAATCCACCAATGTACCAATTTCCTCCAGTCCAGAAAAGAGGTGATTTGATGAAAACTTACACAATCCCTTACGGCAAATCTACGCTCGAATTCGCCCTCCCGCCCGGCATGCGCGGCACTGTCGTGACCTCCCAACCGGTCGAACCATTGGAAGATGTGGAGGCCGCCATCGCCGAGGCGCTGCGCGATCCCATCGACGCGCCGCCGCTACGGGAGATGGCGCAGCCCGGAGATGAGGTGTGCATCGTCTTCACCGACATCACCCGCGCCAGCCCTGATCAACTGCTGGTGCCCGCCCTGCTGCGAGAACTGGAGGCGGCCGGTGTCCACGACGAGGACGTGACGCTGCTCTGCGGCATTGGCATGCACCGGCCTTCGACCGACGAGGAGAAGATCATCAAGCTGGGCCGAGACGTGGTCGAGCGCTACCGCGTGATCGACAACGAGCCCCAGAATCCGGACGCGCTGGTGGACCTGGGCGTGACCGAAGGCGGCGTGCCGGTCTCGGCGCATAAAGCAGCGGTCGAAGCGGATCTGCTGATAGCCACCGGCCTGGTCGAGCCGCACCAGTACGCGGGGTATTCCGGGGGGCGCAAGACGGTGGCGGTCGGAGCGGCCGGCGAGCCGCTCATCGCGCACACGCACGGCCCGGCCTTCATCGACGATCCCAACACGCGGCTGGGGCGCACCGAGGGCAATCCCTTCCACGAGGCGGTCACCGAGGCAGCCCGGCGGGCCGGGTTGGACTTCATCCTCAACGTGGTGCTGGATGATGAGAAGCGCGTCGTGCGCGTCGCGGCCGGCGAGCCGGTGGAGACCCATCGGCGCTTGGTCGAGTTCGCGCGCTCCATCTACGAGGTGGAGATTCCCCATCAATACGACGTCGCCGTCGGCGGGGCGGGTTATCCCAAGGACGCCAATCTTTATCAGGCCAGCCGAGCGGCGTCGTACCTCTTCTTCGCGCCGACGCCCGTGGTGAGGCCAGGAGGCTTCCTCATCATTCCCGCTCCGTGCGAGGAGGGCGCCGGCGAGGGGGTGGGTGAGCAGCGCTTCTTCGAGGCCATGCGAGACGCCCCCGACGTGGAGGCGCTTATGTGTGACGCCCGCGAGCACGGCTACCCGCCCGGCCAGCAGCGGGCTTTTGTCATGGCGAAAGTGCTGGAGGAGGTGCGAGTGGTGATCGTGGGCAGCGAGTGCCCGGAGACGGTTTCGGCCTGCAAGATGACGCCGGTCGAGACGATGGAGGAGGCGCTGGCATTGGCCGCCCGCGAGTTGGGGGAGAATTTGGACGTGTTGATCGTGCCGCACGCGGTTTTGACATTGCCGGTGGTGAGTCGGTAGGATAGTAAGTTGGTAGATTGGTAGATTGGTA
>CAZANJ010000222.1:0-5516 GCA_964486415.1 uncultured Anaerolineales bacterium | reverse complement strand
CGCAGCCATCGGATCCGGGGGTTTCCATATCCTGTGCCAGGATGTTAGCCCCTCCTGCCACTGAAGCGCCGACCGACAAAATGGACGCCCCTACGCTTGCTGCCCCGGCCAGGCTCAATCCGGGCGCCCAAGAACGGATCGCTTGTGGTTCCAAAGGAGCCCGGTCAGTCGAGGTCGGTGCCGCCATAAGCAACTCGCTGGGGGTCCAGCCGCTGCCCAGGTAGTGAACCGCACCATAGATGTCGGTGTTCGCCTCACTCCAGGCGGCGACGACGTTCCCGGCGCCGTCGATGCCCAGGCCGGGTGACCACATTTCGCCATCCCCGTCGTCGATGCGTACATTCACGGACCACGTGCCTCCGCCCGGTCGATAGGCGGCGTAAATCTCCGATCCGCCGCTGCGCCCGTCCTCCCAGACGGCGTGGACGTTCCCGGCGCCATCCACCGCGATCTGCACGCCCCACGGCATTTCGGTCGTGCTGTCGCGAACCTGCTCCTCGGCGCCCCAGATGCCATCGGCCGACCGTTCAGCGAAGAGGATCCGGTTCTGATCCGAATCGTCCCAGACGACGTAGGCTCGGCCCCAGTCATCGATGGCCGCGTCTGTAGAGCCTATGTCGGCTACCGCCCCAGTTAACTGCTCAGCGATGCCCCAATCGCCGCCTGCTGAGCGAATGGCGCAAAAAATGTTGTAAGCGCCCCAGTTTCCTTGTAACCATGAGATCACCACCTCTCCACGCCGGTTGACCGCCAGGGAAGGACGATCTTGGGCTTCCGTGGTGGAACTGACGACCTCACTGGCGCCCCAATCGCCGCTCGCTGGACGATAAGCGAAGTAGATCTGCGCCTGGGCGCCGCGATGATCCTCCCAGACGGCGTAGAGGTTGCCCGCGCCGTCGGCGGCGATCTGGGGCACTTTCTGATCGCCAGCGGCGCTGGAATCGAGCTTGACGCTGGCCTGCCAGTCGCCGCCGGGCGGGCGCTGGGCGAAGCGGACGTGGGGAGCGCCGTCCCGCTCATCCTCCCACACGGCGTAAGTGTTGCCCGCGCTGTCGGCGGTGGCGCTGGGGTTCGTCTGGACCCAGTCGCCGGGATCGATGGCCACGGGCTCCTGGGCCGCTTCGAGGTCCTCAAGCGCCGGATCGACGGCCTCAGCGGCCCAGGTGTCTTCTGCTTGATCATATGCGTGAGCTAGTGCCGGGGCGACCGGCATGAGGCCGGTCAGCACCAGCGCGATTAATACGGCGTGCAGCGTGCGAATGATTCTTCTCTTCATTGCTCTCTCTCCTTGTACTCCTGACTCCCTATTCCCTATTCCCTATTCCCTACTCTCTCCTCCACTTCCATCTGCGCTTCCAGGAACGCGGTCAACGCCGCCAGATCTCCAAAGCCGACGCGACGCCGGGCGTGGATGTCCTCCAGGCTGAAGCGCCACACGGCGGGGCATTCGGGCGACGCCGGGCGCTCCTGCCAGAGGCGCAGGATGTAGGCGCAATAGGTCAAGTGTTCGCGTGATAAGGTCATAAGTAGCGGCTTTCCTCCACTCGCCGGACTGAGTATAATAAGCATACCATACAAACGTTCCTAAATCGTTCCCCGAGGTGCTATGTCCGACGCGCTAACGTTCCGACTCCTGGGCGGCCTGACCATCAGTCGGGCTGGCGAGCCGGTGCCCGGCTTCCACTCCCGCAAGGAGCGGGCGCTGCTCTGCTACCTGGCCGTCACCGGCCGGCGTCACCACAGACCTCTCCTGGCCGGCCTCTTCTGGGGGGAGCTGCCCGAGCGCCGGGCGCTGGCCAACCTGCGCCGCGCCCTCAGTCACCTGCGCGGCGTGGTCGGCGACCACCTGCTCATCACCCGCCAGACGGCGGCCTTCGACCACGAGAGCGAATATTGGCTGGACGTGGAGGCGTTCGAGAAGGTGGTAGATTGGGAAACTGGTAAATTGGCAGATCGGGCGCGAGACCCGGCCATCAGTCTACCAATGTACCAATCTACCAACCTACCGGCCCTGCGCGAAGCGGTGGAGCTCTACCGGGGCGACTTCCTGGCCGGTTTCTACGTCAAGGGATGTCCCGCCTTCGAGGAGTGGGCGCTCGCCGAGCGGGAGCGGCTGCGGTGGCTGGCGGTGGAGGCGCTGCGTGCGCTGGTGGGACTGCACCGGGAGCGCGGGGAATATCCGGAGGCCATCGCTTACGCCCGGCGCCTGCTGACGCTCGATCCGTGGCGGGAGGAAGCACACCGCGAACTGATGCGGCTCCTGGCACTCACCGGACAGCGCAGCGCAGCCCTGGCCCAGTACGAGGCATGCCGCCGTCTGCTGGAGGAGGAGCTGGGCCTGGAGCCCCTGGAGGAGACCAAGACGTTGTATGGTAGATTGGTAGATTGGGAAACTGGTAGATTGGTAGATTGGGTTACAACCAACCTACCAATCTACCAACCTACCAACCTGCCATTCACCGGCCGAGGCGAGGAGCACGCCGCGCTGGTGCGCTGGTGGGAGACATCCCGGCACAGTGTGGGCAAGTTGACGCTGGTCGAGGGTGAGGCTGGGGTGGGCAAGACCCGCCTGGTGGAGGAAGTGGCCCGCTACGCCGAGGCGGAAGGCGCGACGGTGCTGCGTGGTCGGTGCTACGAGTTCGGCGGCGCCGTCCCGTACCAGCCCATCGCGGAAGCGCTACGCTCTCAGATAGCGAGAAGGGATAGAGATGAGAAATCTCCATCCAAGCTCTCTATCTCCCCGGTCTGGCTTTCCGAGCTCTCCCGCCTGCTGCCGGAGCTGCGGCAACTGCACCCCGACCTGTCGGAGCCGGCGCAGGCTCCCGGAGAGGCCGCCCGCCAGCGTCTCTTCGAGGCCGTGGCCCATTTCCTGAAGCAAGGAGTTGGTCACACGTCTCGCTCCTCGGCTCCTGCCTCTTGCATCTTGTTCCTCGATGACCTCCATTGGGCCGACCAGTCCACGCTGGATCTGTTGCACTACCTGGTGCGTCAGTTGGCCGACGCGCCGGCGTGGATCGTCGGCACCTACCGGCCGGAGGAGGTGGACTTGAGCCATCGACTGACCCGGCTGCGGCAGGGATTGAGACGGGATCGGTTGGTGGACCGCCTGATCCTGGAACCGCTCCATGCCGAGGCGGTGGAGGAGATCGCCCGCTCGCTGGTCGGCGAGGAAGGGGGAGCATCCCTCGGCGACTTCCTCTACCGCGAGAGCGAGGGCAACGCCTTCATCCTGACCGAGGTGGTGAGCGACATGCAGGAGGAGGGCGTGCTGCGCCGAGGCGATGATACAGAGAGCCGTTGGCAGTGGACCGGCCCGCCAAGGTCAGAGATACTCCCCGTTGGCGTGCGGGACGTGGTCATGCAGCGGGTGGGACGGTTGAGCCGGGCGGCGCAGCGGCTGCTCTCGCTGGCAGCCGTCGTCGGGAGGCAGTTCGACGCGCCGCTCCTGCGGATCGCCGCCGGACGGGATGCCGACGCGGTAGCCGAGGCCATTGACGAGTGGCTAACCCGCCGCCTCGTGCAACCACGTCCAACCTCCAGCCTCCAACCTCCATTCTCCATTCTCCATTCTCCATCCTCCATTCTACAATACGACTTATCCCACGACAAGATCCGGGCCGTGATCTACGACGCCATCGACGATACGCGGCGACGGTCGCTCCATCAGCGGGTGGCGGAAGCGCTGGAGCAGCGTCCCGACGAGCAAATCAGCGACCAAGTCGGGCTGCTGGCCCATCATTGGGAGGAGGCCGGGGCGCCGGGGAAAGCGGTGGCGTATCACCTGCACGCCGGCGATCAAGCTCGCCTGGTCTACGCTCACCAGGAGGCTGTTGATCACTACAAACGGGCGCTGGTCACTCTGAAGGAGCAAGGGATGTACCAGCAAGCGGCCCGCACGCTGATGAAGCTTGGCCTGACCTATCACCATGCCTTCGACTTCCGGCAGGCGCACCAGGCCTACGATCAGGCCTTTTCCCTCTGGCAGCGGGTGGGGGAGGTCCCTCCAGGGCCCCCCCCGCCGCCCGCACCTCACGCGCTGCGGGCACGCTGGCTCGAGCCGACCACGCTGGATCCGACGATGTCGCCGGACAGCCACACCGATTCCCTCTTGACCAATATCTTCAGCGGCCTGGTGGCGTTGAGCCCGGAGCTGGACGTGGTGCCCGACGTGGCCCGCGCCTGGGAGGTCTCCGAGGGCGGGCGCCTCTTCGTCTTCCGGCTGCGGGACGACGTCGTATGGAGCGATGGGAAGGCAGTGACGGCCGGCGATTTCGAGTATGCCTGGAAGCGAGCGCTGGATCCGGACAGCGGGTCGCCATCGGCGGGCTTTCTGCACGATCTGAAGGGGGCGCGAGCTTTCCACCGGGGAGAGGGCAGGAGGGACGAGCTTGGAGTGCACGCCACCGACGAACTGACGCTGGTGGTGGCGTTGGAGGGGCCGGTTAGCTACTTCCCCCAGCTGTTGACCAACGTCGCCTACTTCCCCGTGCCGCAGCACGTGGTGGAGGCGCACGGCAGGGGTTGGACGGAGGACGGGATCTTCGTCAGCAATGGGCCTTTCCGGTTGGAGGCCTGGAAGCGGGGCGAGTCGCTGCTCCTATCGCGGAATCCTACCTATCACGGACGGTTCAGGGGCAACTTGGAGCGAGTGAAGCTCTTTCCCTTAGCAGACTGGACCGACAGGCTGGAGATGTATGAGAGCGACGGGCTGGACGTCCTGGGCATAGCCTTCTTCCCTATGGCAGAGCGGGAGGGAGCCCGGCAGCGGCATGCCGGGGAGTACGTCTCTGGGCCGGGGCTGAAGACCTACTACGTGGCCTTCGACGTGAGCCGTCCCCCTTTCGATGACGTGCGGGTGCGTCGGGCCTTCGCCATGGCCACGGATCGAGAGACGTTGGCGGACGTGATATTGCGAGGTTACGCTTCCCCGGCCACGGGGGGGTTACTGCCACCAGGTATGCCTGGTCACTCCCCGGAGATCGGTCTGCCATACAATCCGGAGCGAGCGCGTCGATTGCTGGCCGAGGCTGGCTATCCCGAGGGGCGAGGCTTCCCACCTGTAAGCACGCTGGCCTTCGGCGCCGCCCGCTCTCGGGCCGAGTATCTGGAGTCCCAGTGGCGCGAGGTTCTGGGGGTGGAGACCCGATGGGAAGTCCTGCCGTGGGCGGCGTTCCTGATCAAGCTGGAGGATAATCCATCGCAGATCCTAAACCTGATGTGGACGGCCGATTATCCTGATCCCGACAACTTCCTTCGCGTCTGCCGTACCCGGACGTGGGATGGCTGGCGGAACGAGACTTACGACCGCCTGGTGGAGCGGGCGCAGCAGGTGATGGATCAGGGGGAGAGGATGAAGCTCTACCGGCAAGCGGATCGTCTCCTCATTGAGGAGGTCCCCGTTTTGCCCCTGACATATGAGCGTCGGCATCTGCTGGTCAAACCGTGGGTCAGCCGCTATCCCACTTCGCCGATCCAATCAGCGTTCTGGAAGGATGCTGTCATCGAGCCGCACTAGT
>CAZANJ010000221.1:0-5520 GCA_964486415.1 uncultured Anaerolineales bacterium | reverse complement strand
CTCTCAAAAGACGCTGGGTTACAAACCCAGCTTGAGCGGGCTGAGTAGATACTATCTACTAACCTAGCAGCTAATTACAGAAGAAAATGCCAGGAGGAATCAAAAATGTATACGCATCACACAATCGCCCTAGAAGTATCCGGAGTCAACAAACGCTTCGTGAAAAAAGAGGGCATGCGCTGGCCCTGGAAGCGGAACGGCAACGGTCACGAACACATCATAGCGGTTGATCACATCAGCTTTCGGGTAGAGCGCGGCGAGGTCTTTGGCATCCTCGGCCCCAATGGGTCCGGGAAGTCGACGCTCGTGCGCTGCATCTCCACACTGCTGGTGCCCGATGAGGGCACGATCACCGTCTTCGGCCACGATGTACAGGAGGACGAGATGGCGGTCAAGCGGCTTATCAATCGCGTCTCCGTGGAGGCTTCCTTCTTCAAGAAGCTGACACCGATGGAGAATCTGCTCTACGGTGCGCGACTTTACGGCGTGGACGCATCGGAAGCGAAAAAACGGGCCGTGGAGATTCTGACCCGCCTGGGGCTCAAGAAAGAGGTCATCTTCCGCCCGATGGAGGAGATGAGCCGCGGGATGCAGCAGAAGGTCGCCGCGGCACGGGCCTTCCTCACGCAGCCCATCTTGCTCCTGCTGGATGAGCCGACCACGGGGCTCGATCCTCGGTCGAAGCGCGAGGTACAGGCCTTCCTGCGGGATCTGCGCGACACGCACGACGCCACCATCCTGCTGACGACGCACGATATGCAAGAGGCGGATGTTCTGTGTGACCGCATCGCCATCCTCGACGAGGGACGGATCGTGGCGCTGGATACGCCGGCCGGCCTGAAGGCCCGCGTTCCCAACGACAACGGTCACGAGACGACGCTAGAGGATGTGTTCATGGAATTGACCGGCAAACAATTGGTAGATTCGTAGTTCAGGAGGTCCAAAATGGCACAACTAATTCACGAAATACGCGCGTCTTACGCTTTCGTCGAGCGCAACTTCAATCTGGTGAAACGGTACTGGGGCTGGGAGATCGTCTGGTTAGCCTACTCCATCGCCAACGCGCTCTCCATTACCTTCATCGGGGCGGGGACGGAAGCGGTCACCGGTCAGAAGATAGATAGCGCCCATATGATTCTCTATCTGCTGGTGGGCACGCTGGTCTGGCATTACCTGTCGGTCGTTTTCGACAACGTCAGCGAGTTGATCGCCTGGGAGCGCTGGGAGGGCACCATCGAGTATACGTTTATGGCGCCGGTCACGCGCTTCACCCATATGGTGGGACAGACGCTCTTCTCGCTGGTCTATGGCCTGCTGCACACGGGCATCATCCTGGGCGTGGTAGCCCTATTCTTCCAGCTCGACTTGAGCGAGGCTAATCTGGTCGGCGGCGCACTGGTGCTGATCGCCGGGAGTCTATCGTTCATCGGGCTGGGGATGGTCGCCTCTGTGCTGCCGCTGCTCTTCCCGGAGCGCGGCGCACAGATGACGCACGTGATCCAGGCGGTTCTGTTGCTGATCTCCGGAGTCTACTTCCCGGTCTCGGTGCTGCCGAAGTGGATGCAGACGCTGACGCGCATCTCCCCGGCGACCTATGTGCTGGAAGGGATGCGGGCCGCGCTACTCGATGGCGCCGGCATTGAGCGGCTGCTGGTGCACATCGGCCGCCTGATGCTCATCGGCGTCATCGCGATACCGGTCGGGCTGGCGATCTTCCGCCAGGCGGAGATGTACGCCAAGCGCACGGGCAAACTGAAGCGCAGTGGGTAGGGAGTGGGTTTCGGGTTTCGGGTTTCAAGTTGCAGATTGCAAACGAGGAGATGATAGATGACAAATGAACAAAAAGTGACGCTGATTGTGGACGCCGATGATACGCTCTGGGAGAGCGAGGTTTATTACCAGCAGTGTATCGCGGAGTACGGGGCGCTGATGGAGGCACAGGGGTTCGGGCGCGAAGAGGCGACGAGAATGCTCGTCACCGTGGAGGAGGAACGCATCCCAGAGGTGGGATATGCGCCAGAGGAGTTCGCTCGCAGTCTGGTCATCGCCTACGAGCGCCTGTGCGCAAGCCACGGTCGATCTGTGGAGGAAGCCGTATCAGGGAGGCTGCAAGAAGTCGGGGAGATAGTGCTCGACTTTCCAATCGAGCTGCTCGACGGCGTGGAGGAAACCCTCCCTTGGCTCAGCGGACGTTACCGGTTGATCCTGCTGACCAAGGGAGATCAAGCTGTACAGGAAAACAAACTGACGCGCTCCGGACTGGCCCACCTCTTCGATGGGGTGCATGTGGTACACGAGAAGGACGCCACGGTGATCCGAGAGCTCCTGGAGGAATACGCGCTCCATCCGACCTGGACCTGGATGGTCGGCAACAGTCCACGCTCCGACATCAACCCGGCGCTGGAGGCGGGCATCGGCGCCATCTATGTGCCCCACGTCAAAACCTGGGAATGGGAACGGGAGACGATTATGGAATCGGAGCGCGTGATCAAGGTGGACAGCTTCGGTAATCTGATCGACTTCTTTTCGGAGCTCTCCACTTGAGGTCGGAGATCGGATGAGGGCAGCCACTAAATGCTTGACACCCCACCCTGGCTATGTTAGAATGCTTATAAACTAAGACAGATTATAAATAAGCTTATGACATCTACAAGCAAAGTATGTAATCAACTTAGAGGACGGGGGCGTCGAGTGACGCCGCAGCGACGGGCCATCATCCAAGTCCTTCTGGATAACGGGTCCCATCCCACGGCCGAGCAGATCCTGACACGCGTGCGTCAGGAGATGCCCAGCATATCGGCTGCGACGGTCTACAACACCTTGCATGAGTTGGTGGAAATGGACCTCCTGCTGGAGTTGGATCTCGGATTAGGCCTGGGAGAGCGGCGCTATGACACCTTGACGGAAACACACGATCACCTCGTATGCTTGGAGTGCGGGCGCGTGGAGGATGTACCCCGCTACCCCGACACATCATGCTCCACTCCAAAGCAAAATCACGGCTTTCAGGTGACAGGCTGCCGGTTGACCTACACCGGCTACTGCCCTGAATGCGCTGCTAAAAAGCAAAAGGCATAAAAATAATATACACACTAAGGAGGAAATGATGGACAAGTGGGAATGCCTGGTATGTGGCTACATCTATGACCCTGAAGAAGGTGACCCCGAAGGCGGCGTCGAGCCCGGCACGGCTTTCGAGGATATACCTGAAGATTGGGTTTGTCCCGATTGTGGCGTAGGCAAAGATATGTTCGAAAAGGCGTAAAGCATGACGAAGTACGTCATCCTAGGAGGGGGCGTGGCCGGGGTTACGGCGGCGCGAGCTCTCGCCCGCGCGAGCTCGGACGCGGACGAGGTGCATATCTTCAGCGCAGAGCCCTATCCCTATTATCCACGCCCCCTCCTATGGCAATTCATCGCCGGGCAAAAGGAACAGGATGAGCTATACTTTCGATCGCCCGAATGGTATGCCGAGCAGAACATCAAATATCATCTCAATAGCCGCATCACGGAGATCGACACCGAAGCCCACCGGCTGACACTTGATGACGGCTCACGGGTGAGATATGATCGTCTCCTGATCGCCACCGGCGCACGCCCCTTCGTCCCCCCTTCCGAGGGCACGGACAAAGAGGGCGTTTTCACGTTACGCACGCTGGAGGACGCGCTGGCGATCAAGTCCTACACTGAGAGGGCAGCGACGGCCATAGTAGTCGGCGGGGGACTGCTGGGGCTGGAGACAGCGCGTGCGCTGCAAGCTACCGGACTAAGGGTCACCGTCATCGAGGTGGCTCCCTATCTGCTGCCGCGCCAACTGGACCGCGAAGGGGCGCAAGTGCTACAGTCGCTGCTAGAGGCGCAAGGATTAAGACTGATCACCGATAGCCTGACCGAAGCGGTGCTCGGTGAAACCCACGCCACAGGCGTCCAACTCAAGGATGGGCCGCGGGTGGATGGAGATCTGGTACTCTTCTCGACCGGAATACGCTGTCGGGCCAAGCTGGCCAAAGAGGCCGGGCTGGAGGTGAATCGAGGCCTCATCGTGGACGAGCAACTGCGCACCAGCGCGGAGGATGTCTTCGCCGCCGGTGACGTCGCCGAGTTCGAGGGGCAGGTTTATGGCATCATCCCCGCCGCCATCGAGCAGGCCAGAGCCGCGGCCTCCAATATGAGCGAGCCGGGGAGCACGTATTACACCGGCACGATTCCCTCTACCACACTCCAGGTGGCCGACGCCGAGGTGACAACCCTGGGCGAGATCGACGAGGACGAGGGCGAAAACCGCCGCGCGGTGCGGCACGCCGACATCGACGCGGGGATCTACCGGAAGTTCACCCTGGAGGATGGTCGAGTGATCGGCTTCATCCTACTCAATGACCAGGAGCGCGCCGGAGCAGCCCGTCAGTTGATCCAGCGGGGGATCGACGTCTCGGGGAAGATCGACGAGCTGGTAGAAGATGATTTTGATCTGAAATCGCTGCTATCATAGGTCGACCTGGAGATAATCAATGGGAGAAAAGACTCGCAGCAACCTCTACGAAGCATTTGTCGGCGAGGCGAAAGCGTACCATCGCCTGCTGGCTTTCGCACGCAAAGCGGATGAGCAGGGATTCGCGCAGATCGCCAAGCTGTTTCGCGCCGTAGCCGCGGCCGAGGGGGTGCACGCCGAGCGCCATCTGCGCCTGCTTGGAGATGCCGTGGTGAAGGATACCGAGGAAAACCTGAAGTACTCCTTCCAGCAGGAAACGACCGTCAATCAGGTCTATTACCCGCAGTTCATCAAGGACGCGGCTGAGGAAGGTGAAAAGGCAGCTCAAGTGACCTTCAGCCACGCGCGGGATGTGGAGGAGGGACACGCCAAGCTCTACAAACGCGCGCTGAACGCTATGTTGCGCGACGAAGACCACGACTATCACGTCTGCGAAGTCTGCGGATACGTCAGCGAGCACGAAGCCCCCGAAAGATGTCCAATTTGCAACGCGAAACGGGAGAAATTCCGTCGAGTCACGTGCTAAGAGAGCAGTTCAATAAAGCAGTATCAAAGGAGGAAAAATGCCAGAGTTTATCAATCCGTTCAGCGGAAAAGTGCCTGATCGGAAACTGACCGATGAGGAGTTGATCCGGGCGATTCGTCTCAACATCGCGGCCGAGCACGAAGCGATTCATCTCTACATGGCCCACGCCGATGCTACCGATCACCCCTTGGCGAAGAAGGTGCTGGTCGACATCGCCAACGAGGAGCGCGAGCACATCGGCGAGTTCAATCGATTGCTGGAAATCCTGACCGGCGATGAGGCGGAATGGCTTGAGGAAGGGCGGGAAGAGGTAGATGAGATGGCGGCTGAACTCGGAACCGGCAGCGCAGAGCCAGAGCCGAAAGCCTCGGAAGAGGATACTGAGACGACGATTGGATCGTTGAAGGATTAGGGTTATCCTCGTCAAGTTAATCATCGATTTTGAGCATAAGGGACATGGAAATAAATAGTCTACCTGCGCCGCTCCCGCTGGATTGCCAAATCC
>CAZANJ010000220.1:0-5543 GCA_964486415.1 uncultured Anaerolineales bacterium | reverse complement strand
TGGAGGGGAAAGGAATCGAGGTTGAGGCCTAAAGGCCACTCAGCTCCGATTGCGGTGTCTGTGTGCGCGTGCGGCGGGCCGACCGCGAGGCAGCGCGTCAAGCGCTGGAGGAAATCGGGATGGAGATAGAGGGGATAGCGAATGTAGAATGAAGAATGAAGAATTGAGAATAACCATTTATCATTCGCTATTCAACATTCATCATTCATCATTCAACATTCAAAATTTTGGGATATATTTGGGATATATTTGGGATAAACTTGGTATAAGCTTGGGATAAACCAACTTATAATCCCAACTGCTCCCAGGCCGCCTCTACCTGCGCCCTGGTCTGCGCGAGGGAACCGCTGTTATCGATCACCACATCGGCGCGGGCGATCTTTTCCTCCGGGGGGGCTTGAGCCCGTATGCGCTGCTCGGCCTCTGCCCGGCCGAGATCACGGGCGGCCATAATGCGTCGGAGCTGCTGCTCTGGCCGACAGGTCGTCACCCATACGCTGTCGCAGTCATCGGCCATGCCCGCCTCGATGAGCTTGATGGCCTCGACCGCGACGGCGTCCGCGGCGCTGGCGCCGATGCGACGCTCGACCTCCTCCAGGGTGGCGGGGTGAACGATGGCCTCCAGTTGCGCCAGCGCCTCGGGATCATCGAAGACGATGACACCCAGGCGCCGCCGGTCAATTTCCACCCCGCCGTTCTCCATTCTCCGTTCTCCATTCTCCTCCCCGGCAGCCAGGATTTCCGGCCCGAATTTCTCGACGATCTGCTCATAGGCGGGCGTGCCCTGTCGTATCACCTGATGGGCCACTTCGTCGGCGTCGATCACGTCGGCGCCCAACTCGGCCAGCATATGGGCGACGGTCGACTTGCCGGTGCCGATGTTGCCCGTGATTCCGATCAGCAAGGGCCGCTCCTTCACGCCGTCTCCTCCCAGGCGATGAGCAATGTTTCCAGCTCCTCCCCGACTTTGCCGTACTCGGCGCCGAGTTCCCGCACCTTGTCGACCGCTTGTTCCTCACTGGCTTGGGCCAGCAGCCCCTCCAATCTGGCCTGGCGCAGCTCTAGCTCGTGAATCCGCTGCTCCAGCTCGGCCTGGCGACGGGCCTTCTGCGCTGCCTCACGTTCCGCAGCCCGCTGCGCCCTTAGCGCCCGGCGCCTCTCCTGCTCACCGTTATCCCGTGTCCGTTGGAGCTCACGCTCTCGCTGCCGCCGATCCGCGAGCCAGTTGCGGTAGGCCTCGTACCCTCTCTTGAATTCCCAGAGGCGGTCATCCTCAATGGCCCAGACCTGGATGGAGAGTCGGCGGATCAGATAACGGTCGTGGCTTACCATCAGCAAGGTGCCATCGAAATTGTTCAGCGCTTCCTCCAGCACCTCCTGCGTCGGAATATCGAGGTGATTGGTCGGCTCGTCGAGGAGCAGAAAGTTGGGGCTGCGGAGCAGCAGGAGCGCCAGCGCCACACGGGCCTGCTCGCCGCCGGATAGATCACCCACACGCTTGAATACGTCGTCGCCGGAGAAGCGGTAACGGCCCAGCAGGTCTCGCGCCTGGCCGGTCGTCATCCTGCGCTCCGATTGATCGCTGGCCCAGGCCGCGTCCAGGATGGTGTCGAGCACGCTCTTATCGGGGTCGAGATCGGTGTGGCCTTGCGTGAAGTATCCGACGTGGACGTTCGCGCCGATGCGCACGCGCCCGGTCAGGGGTGAAATTTCGCCCAGGATGGTGCGCACCAGGGAGGTCTTACCGGCGCCATTGGGCCCCAGCAAGGCCACTCGCTGTCCACGCCGCAGTTCGAAATCCTTGGCCGTGAGCAGCGGGGCGACCGGATTGTAGCCCACCGTCAAATCGTAGAGGCCCAACACCAGATCGCCGCTGCGGGCCGCTTTGTCCACCGCCAGGTTTATGGTGCGGTATTCGTGCGGGCGCTCGATGCGCTCCAGCCGCTCCAGCCTTTTTCGACGGCCCTGGGCCTCTTTGCTGCGCTGTCCGGCGATGTTGCGGCGGATGAATTCCTCCGTCTGCGCGATTTTCTCCTGCTGCCGCTCATACTGTGCTCGCCGATGGGCTAGCCGCTCCTCCTTCTGGGCGACGTAGGCGCTGTAGTTGCCGCGATACTGTTCCATCCGCCCCCAAGCGATTTCCCAAACCCGATCCGCGATGGCGTCGAGGAAGGCGCGGTCGTGGGCCACAACGACCATCGCGCCCTGCCAGGTCTGAAGGTAACGCTCCAGCCACTCGACGCCGGAAAGATCGAGATGGTTGGTCGGCTCATCCAGCAGGAGCAGATCGGGCTCCTCCAGCAGGAGGCGGGCCAGCAAGGCGCGGGTTTTCTCGCCGCCGCTGAACTGGGCCACGGGGCGATGGAAATCCTCCTTTTCCTCGAAGCCCAGCCCGGCCAGCACCTGTTTGATACGCGCCTCGTAGGTGTAGCCGCCGTCCAACTCGAACTGCTCCAGGGCTGTACCATATCGCCGGGCCGCTTTTTCGCGTTTATCCGGATCGCTCATCGCGGCTTCGAGGCGGCGCAGTTCCTCCTCTTGCGCCAACAGATCGGCGAAGACCTCCAGCATTGTCTCCCACAGGGTTTGCTCCTTATTCTCCCGACCGAGTGCAAATTCAGCCTTCTGGGGAAGATAGGCGGTCTGCATGTTCTTGGCCCGATGGATGTCGCCGCGCGTCGGCGCTTCCAACCCGAACATCAGGTGAAACAGCGTGGTTTTGCCCGCGCCGTTCGGGCCGACCAGGGCGATCTTGGCGCCGTGTGGGATGGCGAAAGAGACGCCATCGAAGACGTCCTGGGCGCCATAGGATTTAGCTAGGTTGCTGGCAGAGAGAATGGACATCTTACTTGAGAGGCGACCTCAGCCGCCCTCCCCCGTCACTTCGATGGTGACCGGCAGGGTGACATAGTCATTTCCCGCGCCCGTCAAGACGCGCTCATCGGGTGCATCCGGATCATACAGCCCCACCACGATGCTCGCCGCTCCGGTGTAGTCCAGGGCGTCCGGCTTGAAGGTCATCTGATGAGGATCCACAATCGTCTCACCACTCCCCCATCCGCTGGTCGGTCGCGCTCCGTTGGCCGGGAGCCCGTCGTGCTGAGCGATGAGACGCGCTTCTTCCGAGAGCAGGTGGGTGAATACCACATAATCCACCGTGGTGGTATTATCCGTAGCCCGCCAGTAAAGGGTGAGCAGCAGGGAATCAGCGGTCGTGACCTGGGTGGAGGGGAGATTGTACCCGGCCAGAACCGTGAAGTCACCGAAGCGCGTCGTCATTTCCCCGGAGGCGGCGGTCTCCAATGCCACGGTGGGGGTCGCCTCGCTGGTGGGGGTCGGCGTGGGCGTCTCGGTCGGAGCCTGTTCGGTGGGGACCTGATCGGTGATAACCGTGGTGAGCGTGGGAGATGGGGGCACGGTGGAAGTCAGCGGCGGCAAGGTGGGCACCAGGATATCCGTGGCGGTGGGCGTGAGGCCAGGGGTGAGAGGCATTACGCCCGCCCTGGGGGTGGCGGTGGGCAGCGGTGTGCCGGAATTATAGGCGGGCGCCTTGGGCAAGATGAAATTGGTGCTGGCGAAGACGGCGACACCGATGAGGCTGAAGATAAAGACCATCACCCAGGCTTTAGCCGCTCGGCTGTTGGCCGATTCCCGTTCGAGGGTGAAGACGGCCACACCCCTTTCCCGGTGGGCGACTAAGGCGCGTACCACGTAGATCAGTATGCCCATGGCACACGCGGCATAGAAGACCCAGGCGTATTCCACCAAGCGCCGGAGGAAAACCGTCATACTGTTTTTAACACCCCGCGAATGATGGCGTCCAATCGCGGCACCAGCTTATGGCCCGCTTCCAGCACTTCCTCGTGGGTCGTCTCCACCGCAGGCTGGCCCTCGATGGGCAGCACGTTGCTGATGCCAGAAAAGCCCAATACGCGCGTGCCGCCGTGTCGGGCGACGGTGGCCTCTGGAACGGTGGACATGCCGACGGCGTCCGCGCCGATGGAGCGCAGGAAGCGCAGGTCGGCCGGCGTCTCGAAACTGGGGCCGGCCAGGCAGATGTAGACGCCCTCGTGCAGGGGGATGTTCTCCTCGGCGGCCACCTGCTCGGCGGATGTTCGCAGTTGAGCGTCATATGCCTCTGACATATCGGGGAAGCGCGGGCCGAGCTGATCCAGGTTGGGGCCACGCAGCGGGTTCAGGCCCGTCATCCCGACCAGGTTGATGTGATCTCGGATCAGCATCACGTCTCCGGCCTGGAATTCGGGGTTGAGGCCACCGGCAGCGTTGGTGATGATCAGCATCTCGATGCCCAAGACTTGCATCACGCGCACAGGGAAAGTGACCTGGGCCATGGAGTATCCTTCGTAGTAATGAGCGCGGCCCTGCATCACGATCACCGGGAGGTCCTCCAGATGGCCCAGCACCAGCCGCCCAACGTGACCTTCCACCGTAGTCCTGGGGAAGTAGGGAAGCTGGTCATAGGGGATTACTACGCTGTCCTCAATCCCTTCGACCAGGGTGTTGAGGCCTGACCCCAAGATCATGCCGATCCGAGGGGCCAGTGGAGCTTTTTCTCTTATCAGCGCAGCGGTTGCTTCGAAATCGGACATAGTGAAAAAATCGGCCATAGCTCCCTCCTTTTGTCAGAACGCTGCCATCCTGGCGGTATGCCAGCGATGTGCACGCTCCCAATTACCAACGTCTATATCTCGTCCAGCAGCTGCCGCTTCTTGTCCTCAAATTCCTTCTCGGTGATGATATGCTTCTCCCGCAGCTCGGCCAGTTCGGCGATCAATTCTGGGATGTCGCCGCTATCAGGCTCCTCGGCGTTCAAGACCCGCTCCGTGCGATCCTCGAAAATATCCAACTGGGTGAGTGTACCTTTCTGATCGAGCAGTTCTTTCTTGAAGCCGATGGGATCGGCGAGGCGATGGAAGATGTCGATGCCGCTTTCGGAGCCGGCGATGATCTTCAGATCACCGAATTTGAGTAAACGCCCCAGCGCCGATTGGACCATCACGATGTCATTGACTTTCTCCAGGGAGGTGTCGGACACCCGCGTGTTGAACGTGCCGGAGACTTGCATAATCCGTCGGCTGGTGACGACATACTGCTTGCTCCACCACTCCCAAAGCTGCAGCGCGAGATGGGCCAGAGGTACGAGTAACAGCACGAGACCAAACCATGTCCAAGGGGGCGAGAAAATAATCCCCAACACGGACAGACCGCCGATGATGACACTGAGCAGGAGATCGATCAGGATGGTCGGCAGCAGAGTGATCCAGTGATCGTGGGCGACTCGGACAACTTTTTCATTACGCGCCAATAGTTTATCGACATAGCTCATTGCACCACTCCGTTAGCGCCGCTGTAAACGGGCGCCGCTGTGTTGTACCGGACCTTCAAGCCGGTGCTTCTTGCACATTTTAAGGCATTCATACCAGGCTCATTATAGCATAGTTTGTACAAACTAAAAACGCAGGGCAACCGGGGAAATCGTAGCGGTTCCAAGACCCTCCAGAGGCCGCCAGAGGCTTTCTGTG
>CAZANJ010000219.1:0-5549 GCA_964486415.1 uncultured Anaerolineales bacterium | reverse complement strand
CGCCATCGAACAAGCCGACGAGCCCACTCGCGAGGGTGTCCTGGAGGCGATGAAAAACCTCGGCGAGTACTCAGGCATCCTTGGAGAATGGCACTTCGACGAGCGAGGGGACATTTCTTTGACCGCGATCAGTGGGATGCAAATTCGAGACGGCGAATGGGCTTTCGTTAAGATCATCGAATAACAGATGCTCAAGGGAAATGACCGTAATCCTTGAAATTGAGCGATCTAGCGGAACAGTGGATCGGAGTTACTTATGAGCAAAAACAACTTTTCCAGACGACGAAACGCACTCAGCAGACAACTTGTACAACGGATCATCGTCCTGAGTTTGATCGCCGTGCTGGGCCTTATTCTCGCCGGTTTCATCGGGCTGACCAATACGTTACAGGTTGCCCGGCGTGAGCTCAATGATGCAGCCGTCACATCTGCCCGCACCTTCGATGATTTTATGGGCGAGGTCAGTCGCGATCTGCTGCTGACCAGCGAGGCATTGCCATTGAGCAAAGACACAGAGGCCATATTGCGGCGGGTGCTGAAACGGCAACCGGCGGTCTTCGAGCTACTCCTGCTCAACCAAAACGGCCAAGTTATGGCACATCGCCGTCGCGTGGGCGAAGTCCCAATGACGTTGACGGAACAACCCTGGCTGGAGACGGTCCAAGATGGAGAGATCTACATTGGCCCGGTGGATTACGAGGATTTCGGCGTACCGTTTATTGACATCGCCGTACCGGTCCAAGATGTTGAGGGGAATTTCTGGTCCACCTTGCTCGCGCGGGTCGATCTGACATCCCTTTGGGACATGGTGATCGGTCTACGAGTTGGTGAGACCGGCTACGTCTACGCCGCGGACGAGGATGGTCAATTGCTAGTTTACCGCGATATCAAATTGGTGCGCCAGGATGTCGCCGTGGCAGAACTGACAGGTTACAACCCCAGGGACATCGTTCAATCGGGATTCAACACCTATCCCGGCATCGGAGGGGAGCGCGTGATCGGCGCCAGCAAACGATTGGAAAACGCGCCCTGGCTCGTGGTCGTGGAGCAGCCCATCGCCGAGGCACTCCGTCCCTTCCTGAGACTGACAATGGGAGCCCTTTTCTTACTGCTCATTGTGGGAGGAGTGGTCTACACTACCGTGAGGTTCACACAGCGCCGGATCGTATCGCCTTTGACCACACTGCGCGAAAGCGTGGAGATATTGCGCGAGGGAAAGTTGGAGCATCGAATCGCCCTTCCACACCAGGATGAGCTGGGACATCTGGCGGATACCTTCAACACAATGGCCGCTCGCCTCCAGGAGGTGATCAGTGGCCTGGAGCAGCGCGTGGTTGAACGTACGCGCGATCTGGAGCGCCGCGCGGTCGAGCTGGAAACTGCGGCCCACGTGGCCCGCGACGCCGCCGCCATCCGCGACGTGGAAAAGTTGCTCGATGAGACAGTGCATCTCATCTCCGATAAATTCGGATTCTATCACGCTGGCATCTTCTTGCTGGACGATACCGGCGACTTCGCAATTCTGGAAGCGGCTTCTTCGGAGGGTGGACAAAATATGCTGACCCGAAGGCATAAACTGAAGGTGGGCGAGGTGGGCATCGTCGGTTATGTCGCTGGCAGTGGAGAGCCCCGCATCGCCCTTGATGTCGGCGATGACGCCGTCTACTTCGACAATCCGGATATGCCAAAGACCCGCTCGGAGATGGCGCTGCCGCTGGAAGTCCGCGGGGAGATCATCGGTGTACTCGATGTACAGTCCGTAGAAGCGCAGGCATTCGATGACGAGGACATCTCCATTCTGCGCACGATGGCCGATCAACTGGCACTGGCCATCGAGAACGCCCGCTTGCTGGGAGAGAGCCGCCGTGCAGTCCAGGAATTGAAGATCACGCAGGATGAATACACCCGCACCGCCTGGGAAGGCTTAGAAACAATACCGGCCTTTGAGTACAATCGGATCGCCGTCACACCCGTCCCGCCGGATTTGCTCCCCGACATTGAGGAAATTGAAGAAATCCTGAAAACCGGACAGGTTATCGCGAGGACAGAGCCCGACAATGGAAACGCCTCTCTCGCCGCTCCGCTCCGCTTGCGCGACCAGATCATCGGGGCTATCACCCTGGAGGAGACAGATGAAGCGCGCGTCTGGACAGAAGAGGAGATCGATCTGGTAAAAACAGTCGGAGAGCAAGTGGCGCTAGCGCTGGAGAACGCTCGGCTCTTCCAAGAGACACAGGATCTAGCCCGACGCCGCGCCTTGGTCAACGAAGTGCTCCAGGCAGCCTCCACTTCGCTCCACCCGCAGGATTTGCTACACGAATCCAGTGAGACGATTTCCCGCCGCTTGCAGATTCCATCCGCCATGTTCCTCTGGGAAGAGGAGCAGAACACACTGCGGCCCGTCGCAATGCATGCCCCCGATGGCAGTGATGTGCATTGGCCCGACGGTGAACAAAGAATAACGCGCGAGATGGACCCGGCGATTTTCGAAGCAATAGAGGCCCAAGAAGCGATACTTCTGGAAAATCCCGAAGGACAACTCCGAGGAGTAACCGCAGCCTTGGCCCAACAACTCAATATCCGCTCATCCATCTATACTCCTATGGTCGCTCGCGGGAAAGTTCTCGGCGCGATGCAGATATCTCGCGTGGAGGGACAACCGCCGATAAGCTCGCAAGATATGACATTCGCCGACATTATCGCCGCGAACTTGAGCGTGGGGCTGGAGAATGCCCGTTTGTACCAAGAAGCTTTGGATACGGCGGAAAGATTGAAGGAAGTGGATCAAATCAAGACCCAGTTCCTGGCCAACATGTCCCACGAGTTGCGCACCCCACTCAACTCCATCATCGGCTTCTCCCGCGTAATTCTGAAAGGCATCGACGGGCCACTCACCAACCAGCAGCAAGAGGATCTGAACGCGATCTACAACAGCGGCCAGCACTTGCTGGGGCTGATCAACGATATCCTGGACATCTCCAAGATTGAGGCTGGCAAGATGGAGTTGGCCTTCGAAACGGTAGATCTAAACGAACTCATCAGCGGCGTGTTATCCACCGCCATCGCCCTGGTTAAGGACAAGCCCATCAAACTTCAACAATCGGTGCCCGAAGACCTACCCGAGATCAAAGCCGACGCACGCCGCGTTCGCCAAGTAGTGCTCAACCTGGTTTCGAACGCCGCCAAGTTTACCGAGGAGGGCTTCATCCACGTGCAAGCAGAGGCTAGCCCCGAAAAGGTGACCATATCCGTTGCCGATAGCGGGCCGGGGATACCTTCCGACAGATTGGAAGACATTTTCGAGCCCTTCACACAGGCCGACTCAACGCCATCCCGCAAGCATGGAGGAACAGGGCTGGGGCTAACGATCAGCAATTCCTTCGTCGAACTACACGGGGGCCGGATGTGGGTTGAAAGCGAAGTTGACGTAGGCTCCACGTTCTACTTCACCCTCCCCATCGAAGGACCAACTGAAGAAGAGGTAAGTCCAGATCAGGAAGCTGAATCCCCAGAAGCAGACGATGATAAGCTAGGGAACGCTGTCCTCTGCGTGGACGATGACGAAGGCGTTGTGACGCTCTTCCGCCGTTATCTGCGCAAACGGGGTTACAAAGTCATCGGGTTGACCGATGCGACGCGAGTGCTGGAGGAAGCCAAACGCATCAAACCCTACGCCATAACACTAGACGTGATGATGCCTGAAAAAGATGGCTGGCAGATCATCAAGGAACTCAAGTCCGATCCTGAGACTAACCACATTCCCATCGTGATGTGCACTATCATCAGCGAAGAGGAAAAGGGAATGAGTTTGGGGGCCGCCGATTACCTGGTCAAACCCATCTTGGAACAGGACCTGCTGGCCGCGCTGGATCGGTTGAACCAGGAAGCAGGCCGTCACCAGGTGCTGGTAGTGGATGATCAACGCAAAGACCGTGAACTATTGCGCCGGATAATCGAAAGTCAAGAGGGATATGAGGTTGTGGAAGCAAAGAATGGCCAAGAAGCCATCGCATTCATTCGACATACAAGGCCCCATATTATCATTTTGGACCTCATGATGCCAGGGGTAGATGGCTTCGCAGTCCTGGAGGCGGTCAAGGCCGACGAGGCCACCCGATCCATTCCCATTATCGTCGTCACCGCCAAGGATCTGACGGATGAAGAGAAACAGTTGCTCAACAATCGCACTGAAACGCTGGTCGAGAAGGGAGTGCTAGAAAAAGAGGAACTGCTGGCGGATGTGGCTGCTGCCCTACGCAAGATCGAACAAACATCAGCCCATCTGTAGATCTCCGGAAGACCCCAAAGTGAAAAGAGAAAAGGCCCGCTTAAAGCGGGCCTTTTTATTTGCTCTTCAGTAATCAATTGCTAACTACCACCAAGGCAAGAAGAAGGTCTGAGTCGCTCCGTTCAATTCCTCATAAACTACTCTCACATCGATAACCACCCTCTTCCCAGGAGGCGATTGCAATATTTCAAAGCTGCGGCTTGTGAAGCCACTAGCATCAGTTACTTCAAAATCGTAAGTTTGATCACCCGACTGGTAATGAACGATCATATTGACTGCGGCACCAGCAACCGGCTGCTGCTGCTGATCGTTCACATATACGAAGACGGTCTGCTTACCCTGCCGCCCGGTGATGGCGTACCTGACCGATGCACTGAGGTTTAAGCCTGTAACTGGTGGCTTCAAAACCTCTGCCTCAGATTGTTCAGATCCATCATTAGCTGCAGGCGGCGGCTGAGGGTCAGTGTAAGCATCTGAAATACCGAAGCGCTCAATGTACATCTCCCCCAAATTGGTCAAGTACATCTGGGAGCCCTTGGCATTTTCCGGATGCCATTCCATCCGCGCTCGCTGGAAGTACTGAACCAGATGCCCAGATTCGTACATGAACTCAGATCGTGGATATCCGAATATATCCACCCCGCCATTCTTACGGAAATAATCAAGAAAGGCATATGAAACCACATGCCGAGTATTAGGGAAGTAATAGTGAAGAGCACTATTAGAAGCTGGTATCTGTTCCTCGCGAGCGGGGGGGAAATCGTAGCCTAATTCATCGACCAAAAGCCCCAATTGTACTTTGTAAGGGTTGGGATTCTCAGGATGCCATTCCATCCGTGCACGCTGGAAGTACTGCACCGTCAACCCGTTATGTGCAGGATCCTCAAATTCTACCGTGAGAGGATTACCGAAAATCTCAATCCCGCCCCGAGATTCGAAGAATTCTTTAAACGCGCCACACACATAATGACCCGTATCATCGAAATAAATACAATCATCGGATTGGCCTTGCGGCTGCACGGCGGAAACACTGCCCATTAGCAAGGCAGCTATTATGACTATACTAAATAGAGGATATTTTTTCCACATCTTCACATCTCCTCCCCCCGCTTTACCAAACCCTCTCATATTGTACTATGTTTTCACGGGAAAGTCAATCAATTTTAAGCTTCACGGTGGATTTTGCCTCAATAAATTGGGTCAGGGCTATCCCAGTACTACGCGAAGTAAACTACACAGTTTGCCCTCGAGACGCGGAAGC
>CAZANJ010000218.1:0-5550 GCA_964486415.1 uncultured Anaerolineales bacterium | reverse complement strand
CCTCACCTTCAGATAATAGGAGTGGGGCTCGACGTGACCGATCCAGCGCTCCGCAGCGGGTAAACTGACCATCATCATTTGCCCAGTGTTGACCGGTTCAGGATACTGCCCAACGATGTGCCAGGTGACGGGCCTGCGTGCTTCGTCGCTGAAGGTCACCGTCAGCTCATCCCCTACATCGAGCTCCAGCCAATCCAATAGCCCTCGTCCAGCTATGGCCTCGTAGGTGTTCGGCCGGAAGAAGCGGCCTTTCTCTATCCTGAAGGGGAAGGGCGTCAGATTGCCCTCAACGGCCCGCACCTGAAACGTTTGCCCATGTTCTGTCTCCACGTCCGCCAGATGCTCGACGTAGAAAGCCTCCACACCGGGCGCTTCGTTCAGCAGATGTCGGGTCTTCCTGTCGCCCGTCTTGCCCCTCGTTACCTTCGCGTCGTAGACGATGCCCAGAAGCGATGGATTAGCCTCATAGGCCTTCACTGTATCACTCATCGTCAACCCAAAGACAATCCCGATCACGCCCAAAGTCAAATTGAGCCCCGTCAGGAAGGACCTGAGCGGCTTGGCGAAAACATCGTTCAGCCCCAGCACCAGAACCATCGGCAAGCCCAGTCGGGTGGCCAGCCTCGTCCCCCAGAATGGCTTCTGGCGAGGCGCTTCCGCACCCACCGCTATTGACCTAACGATGTTCGCTTTCGCCCCCCGTAACGCTGCCCCCAAAGTGGCCAGTACGACGACGCCGGGGATGATGCATAAAACTAGGCCAACAAGCGCGGGGTTAAGGGGCGGGTGAAACGGAGTGCTCAAGGAAGCCGCCACACTCCTCAGCGGCAAGGGCGACAGTGCCAGCCCTAACATCAAGCCCAGTGGGCTACCGATCAGGCTCAAAACCAGATACTGCCCCACGTAAAGCCACAGAATCTGCCCTCTGGTAAAACCGATCGTCTTGAGGATACCGATCTGCTTGAACTGAGAGAGAACGATGGAGCCAATACTACTGGCGACGACCAGGATGGTGGCCAGGATGGCGAAAAATCCGAATGCTCCCAAAAACACGAAATTGATCTTCGCCCCGAAGATGGCCGATTGTCTCACATTTCGCCAATCGGTGTAATCCTCGACAACCTCGGCGTGTAACCTAGCTTCGATGAGTTCCACCATCTCATCCACCGCCTGCGGATCGGCCAGACGAAGCCCCATCGACCAAGCCCAGGTCGATTCTTCGGGGAATAACTCGCGCAGCGTCTCCTCGCTCACGTAGATATACGGCGGCTGATCGTTGCGATATGTATCCCACATCGGATTGTAGGCCAATCCAACGACGGGCAAGCTTACCTCTTGGCCGTCGGATCGATTGACCCGGATCATCTCTCCGACTGACAGTTGGTAAAGATCATCCAGGTCTTTGCTAGCCAGAAGCTCAGTCCGCTCCGGAGACAAAGAGCGCCCTTCCTTGATCAAAAGGCGATTTACCTTCGGCGTCTCCAGCGGTATGGCTCGCAAACTCGTCCATACCCGATTTTCACGGATATACACGCTAGTCGGCACATTGTACCGCAGACCGGTGCTTCCCACAACACCAGGCAGCGCTTCGATGCGCTCGACGTCCCGCAAGCTCATCTGGCCGCGGTCAAAGTGGAGCCACACATGAGCTGCGTTGAGCTCCTCGAAAGCCTTGTCATAGGGTGCGCTGAGGTTCATCAGCGTGGCCAGGGCCAACGTCAGCAGGGTAGCGCATACGGTGATCGTCGTCACGATCAATGCGGAAACCAAGGGTCGGCTGGTAACGTCTGCCTTTATTTTCTCAAATACCGCTTGATCGATTATCGCTTCCATAGAGCTCGCAACTATGCCAATTCCGCCAATCGCCGGGCGATGCGCTGTGCATCGCCTCCGCCCATCTGATCAACGATGCGCCCATCATGCAGGAATAGAACCTCTCGCGCTCTCGCGGCCGCCAGAGGATCGTGGGTCACCATCAGGATGGTCTGCCCCTGTTCGTGGCAATCGCTCAGGATATCCAGCACCGCCTGACTGCTGGCGCTATCCAGATTTCCCGTCGGCTCGTCCACCAACAGCAGAGCAGGGCGGTTGATGAGCGCCCGCGCGATGGCGACTCGCTGCTGCTGACCACCGGAAAGCTCCCAGGGATGTTTCTTGGCCTGCCCCGCGATCCCCAACCGCTCCAACAGCTCACCAGAGCGTCTTCGTATAGCAGTCTTGTCCTTACTCCTGACCAGCAAAGCCGGTAGTTCCACGTTGGCTTGAACAGTGAGGTTATCGATCAGGTTGAAGAACTGGAAAACGAAGCCGATGTGCATGCGCCTGAACTTGGCCAGAGCTGTCTCGTCCATCTCTTTCAGTGGATAATGGCTCACCTGCACAGATCCATCGGTCGGTCGATCTAATCCACCGACCAGGTGCAAAAGCGTCGATTTACCGCTGCCTGAATGGCCCATTATGGTCAAAAAATCTCCCCCCGAAATTTCCAGGGATACCCCACGCAGCGCCTCACAGGGCACAGCACCCGTCTGGTACACTTTTCTCAGCGCGGTGATTTTAACCAGGTTATTCATTCGGGTAGGGTGTAACAAGTTCTGGTGAACACTTTTTTGAATCCACTGATGCGCAACAGTCGTTCAAGCAAAGTGTTGGCCGTAGTCTGCAACATCAAAGTTTCAACCCCTTGCCTTTTAGCCTCGGTCACAGCCTCAATCGCCAAATTAGTGGCGGTTCCCTTGCCTCGAATAGTCGGGAGCACTCCCGCGCTGCCCAATACTCCGAAGCCCCCGTGACATAGCAGGGAACAGGTCCCCACCGGCTTTCCATCCCTCCAGGCGATGTAGTGGTAAACACCGGGCAACCCGACGGAGTGCTTCAGCAATCGAGCCATCAAAGGCGCAAAATCGGCTGGCATACCAAATGCTCTTAGAAAGACATCTGCGAATATCAACACCTCTTCCTCAGTGATGAGTTTGACCGCTATCCCATGGCTGGGCGATGGAACCTCGAAGCTGGACAGGTGCTCCAGAACCATCCAGGCCTCTTTCTCCTCTTGTCTGACGAAGCCATGCTTCGACAAACGCTCTGGGAGATCGCTCGGCCTGCATGCTGATGAGATGTAGACAGTCACCGGCAAGCCTTGCGACTGGAAGTAATCGATCACCTCAGCGATCAAATCGTCCACGGTCCGAGCAGTGGCTCGCAGCAGACAAGCGTGGTTCGCGTCTGGAGTAGGGAAGGCATCACTGCTCGTCATTATGACATCGTCTCGCAAAATGACTTCCATGCCAGACGTAATCTGAGCCGTGGAGAGGGTCGCGGCGTAGTTGGCCCATTCCAGCTCGGCGATTCGCTGTGACTTACTTTTCATCATCATCTCCTTTCTTCAGCGCACGACCTCGAAGCGGATAGCGCAGAAAGATCAGAAAAGCCACGAACATCATAACGCCTCCCAGCACGCCGATCACGCGCACACCCAGAGGGCCATGCGGATCGGAGCGGCTCCGTCCCAGGAGCAGAACCAAAGGCACCACCGCCGATGCCACACCATTGATCACCTGATCGAAAAGCCCCCAGGCGGCGTAGTATACACCCTCCCGCCGCTGCCCTGTCAGTTTTTCGTCATAGTCGGTGATCTCAGCGCCGAAGGCCGGTGGCAACATCGTCACGCCAGACATCGCGATGGCCTGCAAGGTGATCCAGATGACGCCCTGAACCCCCAATCCCAGCGGCAGCCAATCGCCGATTAACATCAGGCCAGGCAACACAACCGCCGATGCCAGCAATGATGCCGAGAAGACGGATGACTTGTCGAACTTGTTAGAGAGCCACGTGATCAACGGATAACATACCAATGAGCCCAGCAACGCCGGAAGGTAGAAGTATAGCGTGTCCCCCTTGGATAACAGGCATATCTCGGTGACGATGAACGGCACCACGGCTTGGACGAAGGTAGTGACGCTCCAGTAGAGGACGCCCGTCGCGGTCATAATCAAGAAAGCGCGATTGCGCAGCATGGTCGCGATGCTCTGTCGAGGGTTCAGCCTTTCCGCTAGATCGATCTGCCGCTCTGGTCGCTCGCGCAGCACGATGAAGGGCAAGTAGAAGAAGGGCAACATAGCGATAGCGTAGATCAATGCCGTCATCTTGTAGCCCGTTCTTTCGATGATGGGACCGGCAAACCCGCCGAATATCATGCCTATCAGGAAAGCGCCAGAAGACCATGCCGACATTCTCACACGGTGGTGATCGGTCACGGCAACTTCGGGGAGCAAGGCGGTGTATGGAATCTGGTTGAGGGTGTAGGTGACGTTGTAGAGCAAGAAGACCAACGCCAGATATGCAAGATTCCAGATCGACCTGGCCTCCATCGGCGGCGTCCACAGCAGGACGAAGAGAACCAGCATAGGAAGCGCGGAGGCGAACATGTAGGGGAGACGACGGCCCCATCGGCTGTGAGTGTGGTCAGATAAATAGCCGATGGGTGGGGCGATGAGGGCGTTGATGGCCCGTGTGACGAACATCACGCCCCCGTAAAGTGTCGCCGGGACCAGGGCAACCCCTTCACCCTCCGGCGGCAGGTAGAAGTACAACAACCAGCTACTGAGAACGGACCAAATCGCCGTGCTTCCCAGAGAGATCAGAGCGTAGGAAAGATCGGTCTTGACAGATGGGGCCTGGTGCTTCGCAGAGAGCGACCGGCTAGCAGAAGACATAACACGTTCCCTAACCTCCGCCCTGAAGATCCGGTGCTGAAATTATTTACCGTGGAAATCGCCAGCACCGTCTGTTTACGGCGGTGCGGCGCTAGTGCAAAATGCTAGGACGCGATTCCCTCTCCCCAGGGGGGAGAGGGCTAGGGTGAGGGGGAAAAACCCAGTTACCAACAAAATCGCTTCACCCTAAGATTTATGGGAGAGACCTAAGACTTCGCATAGCTCAGAGGGGTTGTGCCACCCGCTTTGAGCACCACGCGAAACTCCAAAGAGCCAAATATCTGAACACTATGCTATAATATAGTAACAAAGCCATTATGTCAACAACGCGCATTCACTCACACAAAATGTTATCGAAGCGCTATGTTACCGCCGTGTGACCGCTTCCGCGCCCCTGTTACCGCGTGTGATCCGTGTGATCGTGTGACCCGTTTGCCCCTCCAGGGGCCGGGGGTATAAGCGCCAGCAGTTCATCCGTCACCCGGCGCGGATCGGCGGCGTGTCGCGGCTCGGTCAGCCAGCCGCGCTGCTCCCATTGACGCCCCAGCTTCACCAAGCGCCGACGGCTGATCCGCCCCTTGAATTCCCCGTACAAGCGGTTGATGGTGAAAGCGCCGTCCAACTCATCGAGCGCATGCCGCACCAGCGCCGCCTCGATCTCGTCCAATGCCGGGCGCTCAACCACCACCCGCTCGCTGATGAAATCGCCCACCCGCTCCGGCTCGACACGCAACACTTGCACCTTTTCCCAGCGCCCGCCGATGAAGGTCAGCGCTTGACCGGGGCGCCTCAAATCCTCGGCCCCCTTGCAGCCCAGGATCACCTTGCTCTCGAT
>CAZANJ010000217.1:0-5565 GCA_964486415.1 uncultured Anaerolineales bacterium | reverse complement strand
GCCATAATACAAAAATACTATTACTCGAGGACGATGTGCGCGACGCTGATCTGATCGGAGAAATGCTGAAAAGCAATATAGATACGCCGTTCGAACTGGAATGTGCCGCGCGACTTTCAGAGGGGATCCAGCAGTTGATGACGAGGGGTTTCGATGTAGCCCTGGTGGATCTGGGATTGCCGGATAGCCACGGACTGGAGACGTTCAAGCGGGTTTATGCACAAGCTTCAGATCTGCCCATCATTGTGCTGAGCGGGCTAGACGACGAGGAGGTAGCTGTGGAGGCCGTGCGTGCTGGAGCACAGGATTATTTGATCAAAGCGCAGATTAACGGGGATTTGCTAGCCCGCGCCATCCGATATGCTATCGAGCGCAAACGGGTGGACAGGAAGATCCGCAGGCGTAACCGGGAATTGGCCCTCCTCAACCGGGCCGCCAAGGCCTTCAGCTCCAGCCTCGATATGGAACAGGTGCTCACCACAGTCCTGGAAGAGGTGCGCCACTTGCTGAGCGCGGTCGCAAGCTCCATCTGGCTGGTCGATCCGGCCACGGATGAGCTGGTCTGTCGCCAGGTCACCGGCCCCGGGAGCGAAGTCGTGCGCGGCTGGCGCTTGCCACAGGATCGCGGGCTGGTCGGCTGGACCGCTCGGCATAACGAAAGCCTGGTCGTGCCGGACACACACGCCGACGAACGTCACTTCACCGGCGTGGATCAGAGCACGGGCCTGGATCTGCGCTCCATCCTCAGCGTTCCACTGCGCGCCAAGCGGGGCTTGTCTGAGGATTCAACCATCGGCGTGCTCCAGGTTGTGGACACGGAGCCAGATCTCTTTACCCAAAATGACCTATCCCTGGTCGAGTCGCTGGCAGCGACGGCGGCGATTGCCATTGAAAACGCGCGGCTGTTCTCCACGGAGCAGCAACGCGTCGCCGCTCTGGCAAAGGCCCTGGAGCAGCAGCAGGAGCTGGACCGGCTCAAAGACGAGTTCATCCAGAACGTCTCCCACGAACTACGCACCCCCCTGACTATAGCGCGTGGATATGCCGAGATGCTTGAATCCGGCGCGTTGGGCGAACTGAAGCCCAAACAGCGAAAGCCAGTGAACCTAATCACACGCCGCGTACAGATGCTGAGCAATCTGGTCGACGACATCAATGCTATCCTGGATAAGGGGGCGCCAGCGTTGGAGTGGGAGATGGTGAATATGGCGGATATGGTTCGCAACAGCCTGAACGACTTTCGGATCGCGGCCGACCAACAGGGAATAGGCCTGACGGCCAAGCTAGCGCCCAACTTGTCACCGGTATCGGGCGATCCGACCGGCCTGCGCCGGGTTCTGGATAACTTGCTGGGGAATGCGCTAAAGTTCACTCCGGGCGGGGGCCGCGTCGAGCTCTACCTGGAGCAAGAGGGGGATAGCATCCGCATGGACGTCGCCGACACGGGGATCGGCATTCCAGCCGATCAGTTAAATCGCGTATTTGAGCGCTTCTATCAAGTGGACGGTGGCATAAACCGACGTTACGGCGGCACAGGCCTGGGGCTGGCATTGGTCAAGGAAATTGTGGAGACACACGGCGGACAGGTCGAAGTAAGAAGCAAGGTCGGTGAGGGAAGCACATTCACCATCTGGCTGCCGGTGGAAGGAGAGACCCAATGAAAAGAGATCCAACAGAAAGTGACCGAGCGCGAACTGGCAGACGTTTCGCCCTGCGGGGAGATGAGGATGAACTACGCAACTTGCTGGGAAACGTGCCGATTGGAATATATCGAAACACACCCGGCACCAAGGGCAAGTTTCTGGCCGCAAATCCGGCCTTTCTCGATATGTTCGGCTTCGAATCGGAGAAGGAGCTCGCAGAGGCCACGGTGGCCGATCTATACGTAGACCCCTCTGAGAGACAGAAGTTCTCAGAAAAGCTCCTGGCCAAAGGTCGTGTCACTGGAGTTGAGCTGCAACTGAAGAAAAGAGACGGCAGCCCTCTCTGGGGCTCGGTCACAGCCCAGGTGGTTTATGATAAAAGCGGTGAGGTTGTCTGTTTCGACTGCACCATCGAGGATATCACCAAGCGCAAGCGCCTGGAAAGAGAGGCCGAGGAGCGAAGAATGTATCTGGAGGGCCTGCTGAATTCCACTCCCGATGCCATCATCACTTTGGACACCGAGCACCGAGTCTTGGAGTGGAACCCAGGCGCGGAAAACCTCTTTGGGTACTCGGCCGAGGAGGCGAGGGGAAATGAACTCGACGAGTTGATCGCCAAAGCCGAGCCCGCTACGATGGAGCAAGCGAGAAAATTCACCAGGCAGGTCATCGGTGGCGGGACAATTCCACCTACGGAGACAGTTCGTTATCGGAAGGATGGCACCCCGGTGCACGTGCTTCTCTCCGGCGCCCCCATCCAGATCAAGGGCAAACTAATCGGCGCGGCAGCCTCTTACACCGACATCACCGCACGCAAACAGGCCGAGAAAGAACTGGACTTCAGACGCAAGCTGTGGGATTCTCTGATGGACAATACGCCAGATCTGGTCTACTTCAAGGATAAGAACTACCGCATGATCAGAGCGAGCCAGGCCTACGCGGATATCTTCGACGTCGATGCGGAAGAGCTCTCTGGCAAGACAGCGACAGAGCTATGGCCCGAAGGCCAGGAGATCATAGAGGATGAACGTCGGGTGCTCGCCGGTGAGCCGCTGATCAGGAAGGAGCGAGAGGTCACTACTCCAGAGGGCGAGTCCCAATGGTACTTGCTGACCAAGATACCGATATACGAAGAGAAAACCCTTTCAGCGGCGGACGCAGCGCAAGAAAGGGAAGTAATAGGCTTCTTCGCCATCGACAAGAACATCACGGAGCGCAAGCGGGCCGAGGGGAAGCTGCGAAAGCGCACAGAGCAACTTGAGGCGCTCCGAAAAGTGGGCCTGGAACTGGCGAGCGAGCTGAATCTGGACGAGCTACTCCGCTCCCTCGTCTCGTGCGCCGTCAAGTTGGCGGATGCCAGCGCGGGCGGCTTCGATCTCTACAACACAGAGCAGGATGTGCTAGATTTCACCATCCACGTCGGTTACGAAAATTTGCCACACGAGACCAGCCTGCAACCAGGCGAGGGACTCGCTGGCAAGGTCTGGGAAACCGGCGATTCTATCATAGTGGACGATTACATCTCCTGGAGCGGTAAGTCTGAATCGTGGGCTGACAAATTAGGCCATCTAGCGGCTATAGGCATACCGATTCGCTGGGGCGGCCAGCTTCTGGGCGTCCTAGAGGTGGTGGCAGATCCACCGCGTACATTTTGCCAGGAGGATGCGGAACTCTTGGAGCTCTTCGCCACCCAGGCGGCTATTGCTATCGAGAACGCGCGGCTTTACGAGCGTGCCCAACGGGAGATCGCCGAGCGAGCACAGGTGGAAAAAGAGCTACGCCAACACGCCGCCGAACTGGAGGAGCGCAACGAGGAACTAGATGCTTTCGCGCACACCGTAGCCCACGACCTCAAGAATCCCTTGGCCCGCATCATCGGCTTTGCCCAGACCCTGGAGGAGGATGGCATCACCCTGCCGCCTGATGAGTTAAGCCGCTATCTCAACATCATCGTGCAGAATGGGTACAGAGCAAACCGCATCATCGAAGACCTGCTCTTGCTGGCCAGCGTGCGCCAGGAGGAGGTGAGGATTGAACCTCTTGAGATGGCAGAGATTGTGGAGGAAGCTCTAGAAAGACTGGCCCACGATATCAAGGAAAATCAAGTCGAGATCATCCAGCCGGAAGACTGGCCCGCCTCGTCAGGCCATGCATTGTGGATCGAAGAGGTATGGTTCAACTACATCAACAACGCCATAAAGTATGGCGGCAGACCTGAGGAGGGGTTGCCGCCCCGCATCGAGCTGGGAAGCGCCGATTATAACGAGACACAGGTCCAATTTTGGGTGCGCGACTATGGGCCTGGTCTCACCCCGGAGGAACAGGAGCGTTTGTTCACGCCATTCACTCAGCTCGATAACATCAGCAGCAGTGGGCACGGCCTGGGCCTCTCCATTGTGCGGCGCATCGTGGAGAAGCTAGGTGGACAGGTGAGCGTGAAGAGCAAAGTAGGACAAGGCAGCACTTTCAGCTTCACATTGCCAAAGCCATCCGATCAGCCATTAACCCGGCCACATGAGCTTTACGAGAGTGAAAGTCCCTAGAACAGTGACTGCACCTCCGATTGCCCAACGCATTCTCTTCATGGGCAACTTCTTCACCGTTAAGGCCGAGAGAGGCACGGAGAGCACTGCCCCCAGAACGAGCATGGGAGCCAAACTCCAATCCACGCTTCCCCCATCGGTCGCCAGGTAAGCGATTACCCCAACCAGGCACGCCATCCCCTCGGCCAGCGATGTGATGCCAATCGCTTCCTTCTCATTAACTCCCGATAACACTTGGCCGCCAGTGACGAGAGGGCCATACCCTCCGCCACTTAGCCCTTTGTTGAGCGCGGCCAGGAGCCCCAGCCCCACTACCTTTTTCCAGGAGAAGGCGAAAGTCTTGCCAATCGTCAGTAAAATGCCGATGCCTATCGCCAGCACCAGCACTCCAATGTATGCCTTGAGGGCCCAAGCCGGTATTCTCACAGCGATCATAACCGCCAGGATCGTACCCACCACACTGCATGCTGACAGAACCAGCACAACCCTAAACGGTTTCGAGCCGGGCCTGAGATCGACATTTCCAAGCTCATGATGCAACACGCCCGCCAGAATGCCGGTCACGAACTCGGACAGCAAAATAGAAGGGACAACCTGCACCGGGGCGAATCCAGCCAAGAGAAGAATCGGTGTCAAAGTGGTGCCATAACCCATACCCAAGGTCGAATCGATGTACTCGCAGGATAAGGCCAGTAAAATCACAGGCCAATTTATGGACATTTCAGCCTCCTTTCTGTTTATGATAACCGATAAAATCTAGTGATTTTATCGGTTTTATGCCAAAAATAAAAAGCGCCTTTCGGGGCGCTTCCTACTCAGAAACTAGATCGGACAAGGTGGTATTCTCCATCAGAGCAGCCACTTTGTCTCGTACTTCTTGCATCACTCGACGCAGGCCACACGCCTCCATATCGGGACACCCGCACGGTTCATATGCCGTCTCACTGACACAACTGATAGGAGCTAGAGGTCCATCGAGCGCACGAACCGCTTCCGCGAGGGTGATGTTCTGCGGCTCTTGTGCCAGGTAGTAACCCCCGCCAGGGCCTTTCTGACTACGGACGATTTGGCTATGCTTGAGGGTTAACATAATCTGTTCCAGGAACCTGGCTGGGATGTTGTTTCGCTCTGCCAAAGTCCTACTCGGTATCGGGCCGTCTCCGTGATGTTTTGCGAGGTCTTGTAGAGCTCTTAGACCGTATTCACCGCGTTTAGATAGTTTCATTTTTTACAACACCAACAAAACCAATATAGTTTATATACTCAATAAGAATTGTAGGGTAATTTTACTACATAAAAGTCGGCCTGTCAAGCAATCACGTAGAGGGGGATTCGAAGCGGTTCCAAGGCCCTCCAGAGGCCACCAGAGGCTTTCTGTG
>CAZANJ010000216.1:2369-5573 GCA_964486415.1 uncultured Anaerolineales bacterium | reverse complement strand
GGTGCATGGCCCACTCCGACCAGCCGCTCCGCGTGCCGCCAGGACGCTCGCCGGGCCAGCTGACCGCCATCCTGGAGATGTTGTCTGGCTTGACCAGCTTCGCCAGCATTTCCATCGAGGGGCTGATGCGCCAGGAGAGCGCCCACCTGCCCTGGGGCGCCACGCTCGTCGTCGTGACCGCCATCGTGACCGAGGGGTTGCGAAACGCCCTGCTGCGCCTGCAGAACGCCGGTCGCAGGCTGGCCTTGATCTCGCTGGCCGATGATCCGCCACCCCGGCTGGAGGGAATCCCCACATACCATCTGCCCGAATCGACCCCCACTTTCCGGCGCTTCGGACGAGGTGGACACGAGGCCGCGCTGGCGCTGCAAGCCGCCGGCCTGGATCATCACATCGAGCGCCGGCCCACAGCACGGCGAGAGGCGCACAGTGGATAAGCTCCGCACCTACACCCGCCGCGAGATGGTCTTCCTGACACTGGGCACGATGGACGTCTGCGTGATCGCGCCTCTCTTCGCCTTGATCTTTGTACCGCTCACGTCCATAAAGCCGCTGCCCACCCTGGCCGCCCTCCTCGGAGCGATACTGACCGTGCATTACCTGGCCCGCCTGGCGCTCCATTTCCCGCTCTCATCGGGCCTTCGCATGGCCTTGCTGAGCATAGGGATGTTAGTGAGCGGACTGCTGCTCGTTCACGGCGTGCTCTACGCCGATGTCCCTCTCCTGAGCCTCGCCTGGCTGACCCACATCTTCAAAACCTTGCACCACAGAATCCCCTGGCCCGAAATTTACCTCTTCCTCTCGGCGCTGTTTCTCTGGTGGCGAGGACTAGTCCTGGCCCAGCGCCGCCTCGACAGCGAGAGCGTCGCCTTCCGCTTCCGGCTGGGAGTGGTGATGCTGGCCACAACCATCGGGATCGGCGGCGCTTCACTTTCCTGGCCCTACCATCAGATCGTCTTTCTCTTCTTTTTTGCCAGCCTGCTGGGAATCGCCCTGGCGCGGGCGAACGACGTGGGGCGACAGTATGGGGGCAGTCAATCTCCGTTTGGGCTCGGATGGCTGGTGACGCTGGTGACCGCCACCGCGCTCGTCCTCCTGATGGCAGCCGGGCTGGCGAGCCTGTTGACCGGCGAGCGGATTTGGCAGGCGCTCAGGCCCGTCCTCCACGCGCTGAGCTGGATCGTGTACATCTTGGTCTACGCCTTCGCCTGGTGCGCCCAGTTCATCATCGAGCCCCTGGTGGCGCTGTTCAGCCGCTACGATCTCGGCCCGGCGATTGAGGAAGTGATGGGGCGCTTCTCGATGCCACAGCCCCCGGAGCATGAGGTGCAGCCGCGCGAGCCCATCTTCACCCCGGAGCAATTGACGCTGATGAGAGTCATCGGCGTCGGCGCGGGGTTATTGCTGATCTTGATTTTGATAGCCTTCTCGCTCTACAGAATGCGCACCAAGGCGGATCGGCGGCGGGATGAGGTGCGCGAATCGGTCTGGGAGGAATTGAACCCCCGCCGTGGGTTGCAGGATCTGCTGCGACGCGGGCGCCGAAGGCTGGACGAGGCGACCGATCTGCTGCGACGCTCCCGTCTGGGACGATTATTCGCCGCCCTGACCATCCGCCGCATCTACGCCCACATGGGCGCCTTGGCCGCAGAGCGCGGCTACCCCAGGGCCATCGACGAGACGCCCTATGACTATGTGCCGACGCTTGAGCGGGCCTTTCCCGACATGCGCGAGGAGATAGCGAAAATCACCGAGGCTTACGTCGAGGTGCATTACGGGGAACTACCGGAACGCCCGGCGGATCTGGAAATGGTCCAAGTCGCCTGGAAACGGATTCAAATGAAGAATGATGAATAGCGAATGGCGAATGATGAATGCAAATTCTCTATTCTCCATTCTCCAAAGCCGTCGTCGCCGGCAACCAGCCCTCGTGGTAGCGCAGCGCCGCCTCGAAGTCGGAGCGCGCTCCCTCCTCGTCGCCTTGGGCTAGCCGCGCCATCCCGCGCCAGTAGTAGGACTCCTCCAGATTCTTGGCCGTCAACAGCGTCGCATCCGTCAGCGCGATTACATCATCGTAGCGTCCTATGACATAGTAACTTTCATAAGGCCCGAACTGATACCACAACATGCGGTAGGGCAGGCCCAGTTGCCGCGCTTGATCGTAGGCCACGGCGGCCTCGGCGTGACGCCCCAATGAGGTCAAGCTGGAGCCGACGTTGAACCAGGAAAAGGCGACCCAATCGGCACAATCGGCGTAGGCCGTGCAAGATTCGGGGGGCTGGGCCGCCTCCATGCGCGCCCTCTCCAGCGCCCGCGCATACATCTCCGCCTCGTCCACATCGGGGCCCAGAATTGCGGCCAGCTCATCCCACCGCTCCGGCTCATAAGCCACCAGATAGAGGCGGTTGAAGACGCGCCAAAGCTCATCCATCTCCTGGTAGCCAACGGTCACATCGGGCCCGTGGAGCGAATCATAAGTGATGAACTGCCGGGCGAAATCGTCATAGCCGACGACGAGCCGGTAGTGACCGAGCTGATCCTCCTCATCGCGCACATACCAGGTCTCGACGATGACGGGAAACCCCGCCCGCACCAGGGTCTTGAGGCGGTCGAGCGTCCCGTTCACCCGCACCATCGCGTCCAGATTGAGATCGCGCGTATAGGTCGCCATCTCCCAGGGACTGACGTTCTTGTCCTCGGGGTCGGGCTTGAGCACAGAGGCGATGTCATACTGACCCTCGCTGCGCCCCCAGTAGGATAGCGCCATAGCCAAGGTGACCGGCCCGCAGTTGTTCCAGCCCTGGTGCTCGTGGCGCACTCCTTCGAGGAGGAAACGCGCCAGCGGCGTCGGTGTCGACGTTGGCATCGGTGAGGGGGTCGGTGGCAATTGCGAGGGAGTCAGCGCCGGCGTGGGCGTGAGGGGCGGAATCGGCGTGCCTGTAGGCTGCAATGTGGGCAACGGTGAAGGTGGGATCTGGGTTACGACCGGCGTGGGGAGAAGCTCAGGATGGGGATCGTGTCGGAAATCCTGCAACGGCTCCGGTAGATAATAAGCATAACGCCCCGGCAGCGCCCGGACAGAGAGGCTGACAAGCGTTGGGCAAGCCAGGAGCAGAAGCCCTAAAATTGTCAGCGCGATGATCAAGATAATGTAACGTGATTTTGTCATATGAATGGAGAATGGAGAATGATGAATAGCAAAAA
>CAZANJ010000216.1:0-2269 GCA_964486415.1 uncultured Anaerolineales bacterium | reverse complement strand
TCCTTGACCGAAAGGTTGATATCCTCCAGCACGGCCCGGTCGTTGTAACCGGCCCAGAGATGGCGGACTGAGATCACTTCTTTGGGCTCTTCCGTTGAAACGTTATTCATTATTTTGCTCCAACAGTTCCTCCACCGCCGCCAGAATTTCCCCGCGCCGAGGCACGCCGGCCTGCGCCAGTGCCACCTCGCCGCCGCCGTCCAGCAGCACCAGGGTGGGCACCGCACGCACACCGTAGCGCACGGCCAACGGCTTGCCCACCTCGTCCATCACACCGATGCGCAACACACACGCTCGCTCTCCCAGATCCCGCTCGATCCTGTCCACGACAGGCTTCGCCAGGAGGCAGGCGCTTCAGGTATTGGAGTAAAACTCGACCAACAGCGGTGCGCCATCGGTCGCCAGCGCGTCGAACTCGGCCGTGGTGGACAACTCGTCGCCCGGCGTGCGCAGAAGCAGATAGCCGCTCACCATCACGATCAACACAGCGATGACCGACCAATTTTCACGCCAAAAACGTCTCATTCCAGCTCCTCGCTTGGCAGTCCCATCTGGGAGCGCAGCCGGGCCAAGTTCTCCCGGTCTTCGTGCAGGTCATCCCCCTTGGGCGTCTCCAGTAACCCCGGAATCTCCGCCAGGCGCGGATCGTTCAGCAAGCGACGGAATCCGGTCAAGCCGATGTGCCCCGCGCCGATGTGCTCGTGCCGATCCTTGCGGCTGCCCAGCTCCATCTTGCTATCGTTGAGGTGGAGCACCGCCAGCCGCTCCAGGCCGATGGCGCGGTCGAAGGCCGTCATGGTCTCGGCGTAGCCTGCCTGCGTGCGCAGTTCATATCCGGCGGCGAAGACGTGGCACGTATCAAAGCAAACGCCCAGGCGCTCCCCCTGGGGCGTGTTCCGCAAAAGCCAACCCAATTGCTCGAAGCGATAGCCCAGCTTGGTGCCCTGCCCGGCCATGGTCTCCAACAGGATCTGAGCACGGAAACCGGGCGTGGCCGCATGCACCTCTCCCAAACCCTCGGCTATGCGGGCCAGCCCGGCCTCTTCACCGCTTCCCACGTGAGCGCCGGGATGGAGCACCAGTCCGGATACGCCCAACGCCTCACAGCGCTCCAACTCGACGATCAGCATATCGCGCGACTTTCGCCACAGCGTGTCTTTCGGGGAGGCCAAGTTGAGCAGGTAGGAAGTGTGAGCCACTACTGGATGGATGCCAGTCTCCTCAGCACTGGTGTGGAAAAGCGCGATCTCCTCGTCGGTGAGCGGCTTCACCGCCCAGGAGCGATTCGATTTGACAAAGATCTGTACCGTCTCACAGCCCACCGACATGGCGCGGTCGAATGATTTGTGCAGTCCGCCGGCGATGGATTCGTGTGCGCCAAGTCTCATGCTTCCGCCGATGCGACTTGCGCCTTTATGCGTTCCAGTTCCTCCTCCAGTTCTTCCAGCTCGATGAGCATCGCGGGAGGGGTGGAGTGCTTGGGCAAACGCGCCTTCAGGTCAGCGATGCGCTGCTCCAGTTCCTTAATTTTCGCCATCTCCTCTTTCACCTTGCCCCCCTATTCCTCCGCCTCGGCCACGGGCAATATCTGATAAGATGTGGTAATCTCCGCCGTCTCGCCCAACATCATCGAGGCGGAGCAGTACTTCGTCTGTGAAAGCTCGATGGAGCGCTCCAGGGCCTTGGGATCGACCTCATCCCCGACCACGACAAACTCCAGGTGGATCTGGGTGTAGACCTTGGGGTGCTCCGTCGCTCGCTCGGCGGTCACCTTGACCTGCAAGCCGGTGAAGGATTGGCGCTTCTTCTTCATAATGGAGATCACGTCCATGCCCGTGCAGCCGGCCAGCCCGATCAGAAGCAGTTCCATCGGGCGGGGGCCGCTTTCGTTTCGCTCCTCGCCCGGCATGACGTGATCAACCGCGATCGCCGGACCTCTGGAAGCTTCGCCCAGCAGGCGCAGCCCCGGCCCGACCCATGTAACTTGTGCCTTTGATGCCATTCTTTCTCCTTTGTGGATTTTAGATTGCGGAGGCTCTACTCAGATTAGTGGGGTGCTCAAAGCGGACGTGCCGCCCGCGTCCCATATCTGGGATTTCAGACCTTTGATCCCATAGACAGGGACGGCACGTCCCCTTAGAGCATAGTTCCTAAACTTCGGAATTGTTTACCCCACAAGTTTGAGGAGAGCCATTGCGGATTGCTAATTTGTCATCTTGCTACCCTACACAAGTGTGGCAGGTATGGAAACCTGCCCTACATTTGATTT
>CAZANJ010000215.1:0-5592 GCA_964486415.1 uncultured Anaerolineales bacterium | reverse complement strand
AATTTCATCGACGTTAACGATGCCGCGTGCCGCAACCTGGGCTATAAGCGCGAGGAGTTACTGACGATGGGTGTCCCGGATATCGACCCCAACTTCCCGCGCGAGGTATTGTCGGCGCATTGGGAGGAGATGAAACAATGTGGCACGATGGTTATCGATTCCATTCACCAGACTAAAAGCGGGAGACAATTTCCGGTCGAAGTGATCGTCCACAATCAGCAGTTTGGCGACAAGCGCTACAATTGTGTCTTGGCCCGCGATATCACCGAGCGCAAGCGGGCGGAGGAGGCGCTGCGAGTGAAAGAAGACGCTATTGCAACGTCTATCAATGCCATCTCAATGGCCAATCTCCAAGGTCACTTGACCTACGTGAACGATGCATTCCTCCGATTATGGGGCTACGACGATAAGCAAGACGTCTTAGACCGGTCGGTGATAGAATTCTGGCAATCGCCCGATCAGGCAACAGACTTAGTTGAGGCCTTGAAGACCTCCGGTGGATGGCGGGGCGAATTAAAGGCCATCAGAAAAGATGGTGTCGTGGTAGATGTTCAGCTCACAGCAAGCCTGACGAGAGACAAAAAAGGTAAACCAGTCTGTATGATGGCCTCATTTTTGGACGTCACTGAGCGTAAGCGCGCTGAAAAGGCGCTTCGTGAGAGCGAGGAACGCTTCCGCACCATTATCAACGCCTTGCCCCAGTTCATTGCCTACACCGATAAGAACCTGGTCTACCGCTTCGTCAACCGAACCTATCAGCAGAAATTCAACCTCACGCCAGCCGAGGTGATAGGCAAGTCGTTGCCCGAGGTTATCGGCGAGGAAGCGTTCGAAAAGACCCGTCCGTATATCGAAAAAGCCTTGCAAGGTGAGCAAGTGCGCTATCATGAGCGCTATGACTACACCATCGGGGGCACGCGCGATATTGATGGCATCCTGGTGCCCGACGTCGCGGAGGGTGGCGAGGTGCGCGGCTACTACGCCGTCCTCACCGACATCACGCCCTATATGGAGATACAGGAGGAACTGCGTCAATATACTGGTCGGCTCCGCATCCTGCACGAGATCGATACCGCCATTCTACATGCTCAATCTCCAAGGGAGATCGCCATCGCCGCCCTGGGGCGCCTGCATCAAATCATTCCTTGTCGACACACAAGCGTCTCCGAAATTGATTCCAGGCAGTCAAGAGGCCGTGATATGATCATCATCGTCGACGGCGAATTACGGGCAAGAAAGTCAAACTGGCGCCCTCTCTCCAACGCCGGCCCTGAACTAATCGAGGCTATTCGACAAGGGCAACCTCACGTGGTTCGTGATATAGCTGCGCTAGAGACACTTTCGCCGCTAGAACAGATGCTGGAGACTGCAGGCTTACGCTCTTACGTCAGTATGCCGCTACTGGTGCAAGATGCACCGGTTGGCACTCTGAACTTGGCGTGCGAGAAGCCCGATTTCTTCCAACCTGAACACATCGATATTCTGGAAGGGATCGCGGCCTCATTGGCCGTCGCGCTCCAACAGGCGCAGTTGCTGGAGCAGACAAAGCAGGACGCCGAGACGAAGGCCCTGCTCTTGCGCGAGGTCAACCATCGGGTCAAGAATAACCTGGACGCTATCATCGGCCTGCTCTACGTCGAGCGCCGGCACGCCCCACCGGAGGCCCTGCCAGCCTATCGATCCATTATGGATGACCTGACCCAGCGCATCACGGGCTTGGCCGAGGTCCATCAAATGCTGACAGGAGTCGAATGGGCGCCGCTGAACTTGAGTGAACTGGCCGAGCGGATCATCCACATCACGGTGCGGAGTTACAAGGATGACTTGAGCGTCACGCTGGATGTCGCACCCTCCCCAGTGCGTGTGAATCCGGCGCAAGCCCAGCACCTGGCGCTTATTCTTAGCGAATTGACCACCAACACGCTCAAGTACGGCACGAACGGTCGCGAAGCCGTGCGCATCGCGGTGCAAATTACCCAGAAGGATGATATAATTAAGTTCATCTACCGGAATGACGGCCCGGGCTATCCCGAGGATGTCCTGCGCTTGGATCGCCACGGCACCGGGCTGGACATTGTCAAGCGTTCGGTGCGCAAGAACCTGCGCGGCGAACTGATTTTGCGCAATGACGGGGGCGGCGCGGTAACAGAGATTCGATTCAAGGCACAGAACAGGGAGTAGGGCGGAGAAGGAGAAGATATGCAGTCTGCTAGAAGAGTTTTGATCGTTGAGGATGATTTTCTGGTCGGAGAGAAGCTACGCGGTGTGCTGGAGGATGAAGGCTACACAGTGATCGGCGATACTGCCAGCGGCGAGGAGGCCGTCGAGATGACGGCGGATTTGGAACCGGACGTGGTAATGATGGATCTCAAGCTGTTGGATATGGATGGGCTGACAGCGGCTCGGCGTATCATGGCCCAACATCCGACCCCGATTGTGGCCCTGACAGCTCATGAAACTCCGGATCTGGTCGCCGAGGCCAGCGAATCGGGCATCGGCTACTACTTGGTCAAACCCGTTGCCCGCCGCGAGCTGGCGCGCGCCATTCAGATCACCGTGGCGCGTTTTGAGGATATGATGGAACTTCGTCGCTTGAATGCAGACCTGCAAAATGAGATCACCGAGCGCAAGCGAGCGGAGAAGGACCTCCAGAAGGCCTTAGCCGAGGGACGGCGGCGAGAGAATGAAATGGGATGGCTGCTGGCGGCCTCTCAAGCAGTTGTGGAATGCTACACATTTGAGGAAGCGGCGCGACGAATATTCGACGTCGCCTGCGACGCCACGGGTGCCGTTTCCGGCTACGTAGCCTTGATGAGCGAGGATGGCGAGGAGAACGAGCTTCTATTCCTTGAATCGGGTGGGTTGCCCTGCGAGGTCGATCCAGATCTGCCGATGCCAATCCGTGGACTACGGGCCGAGGCCTACAGCAGGGCCGAAGTTGCATATGACAACGACTTCGAGAACAGCGAGTGGATGAAGTTCATCCCCCCAAAGCACGTCGAGATGCGCAATATCTTGTTTGCCCCCCTCATAATCCGAGAGAAAGCCGTGGGCGTGATAGGCCTGGCCAACAAACCCTCTGATTTCACCGTGCACGACGCGAGAATGGCGAAAGCCTTCGGTGATATGGCCGCAATAGCCCTCCGCCGAACCCAAATCGAGGATGAGCTGCGGGAGAGTGAGGAGCGCTTCAGAATGACCATTCAGCTCTCTCCCATCGGCGTGGGCATCGTGAATAACGAGGGCGACTTGACCGATTGCAACACCGCGCTGGCCAAGATGGTGGGCTACACTCGCGAGGAGTTGCTGGAACTCAACTTCGCCGATTTCACTCATCCGGATGACCTGGAACGCGAGTTGCAGTTGATCAATGCCCTTTGGGATGGGAAGAGGCCCGAGTACCGCATGGAAAAGCGCTACATGCACAAGGACGGACATACGGTCTGGGTGGATGTGGCGGCCTCCTTGTTCAAGGGTGAGACGGGAGCACTGGAATTCGGTTTCGCCTTCGTGGAGGACATCACTGAACGCAAGCGAGCAGAGGAAGAATTGGAGCGTTACGCCGCCGAACTGGAGCGTAGCAACCAAGACCTGGAGCGGTTCGGCTATGTCATCTCCCACGATCTGCGGGAGCCAGCGCGGGTGGTGGAGAGCTACCTTAAGTTACTGGAGAGCCGTTACCGGGGCGAACTGGACGAGAAGGCGGATAAGTACATCGACTACGCCGTGGATGGCGCAGAGCGTATGCAAGAGATGATTAGCGCACTGTTGGACCTGTCACGGGTGGGGACCAGCGGTGGAGATCTCACGCCGGTCGATGTCGAAGCTGTGGTGGAGCGCGCACTAGTCGGCCTGGGGAGTACGATCCAGGAAAGTGGCGCCGAGGTGACCTATGATCCATTGCCCACGGTGATGGCCGACAAGGCCCAGTTGACCCAGGTATTCCAGAATCTGATCGCCAACGGGATCAAGTTTCGGCGCGAAGACACGCAGCCGCGCGTCCACATCTCCGCCTCTCCCTCTCCCCAAGGGGGAGAAGGCTGGGGTGAGGGGGAATGGGTATTCTCGGTCGAGGACAACGGCATCGGCCTTGAGGCCGATCAAACCGAGCGCATTTTCCAGATCTTCCAGCGGCTGCACACGGAGGATGAATACCCAGGATTGGGCATCGGCCTGGCGCTCTGCAAGCGCATCGTGGAGCGCCACGACGGGCGCATCTGGGTCGATCCAGACGTGGAAGAGGGCTCGACTTTCTTCTTCACAATCCCCGCGTGATGTACAAAACGGGTATGCGTTAGGTATCCTTCAGTCTTCTAGGTGCAATAAACTTGCCGAAGAAGCGAAAGCATTGAGAACATGGGCCTTTTGAAATTTCGTATAGTGCTCAGAGCGACTGGGAACCTGAGGTTGCACGTCACCCGCGTCCCATATTCGTGGGCCAGTTACAATTTCTACCCAAACACACCAAGTTTCAGCCTTGCTGAGGGATTCAGTGGGTTAGGTCCTAATGCACTTTTACTTCGGTGACAACATACGCGAGTGAATGCGCAGGCTTTACAAAGCAAGAGGTCTATGGTACAATCGCTCCATAATTGAACGGTATACTAAGCAGAAAGTCTTGTATTCACCCTGGGGGATCGTCTAACGGCAGGACAGCGGTCTCTGGAACCGTAAGTGGAGGTTCGAATCCTTCTCCCCCAGCCTCACAAAGTAAAATTATCGAACCACAGGTTTTTGCTACCTGGTTGACCATTGAGGAAGCGCGTTATCTCACCGGTTGGGATGATGCCTCGGTGCAGGAAATTATCAGGGAAAACGGCTTGGATTAAGCGAACAGGGATTGATCGAGAGACAACACCTGTACGATTTCCAGGAATGCCTGGCATTGGTTTTGCATTGGAATGACTAGCCGGTAGATACTCTGAATAACCAAAAGCCCACCGATTGGTGGGCTTTTTTTTTGCGTAACTCCCATCGGTGCGCCAGAGATCAGCGCCCCTGAACGAGGAGAGAGAGCCAGGATGGGGATCGTCAGCACTAGCGAGATCCAAAAGCGACGCCGAAAGTCAGCTACCATGGGATTCGGAAACAAATAATCTACCCATGCATACACAGGCGGGCACGGATTCCCGCCCCTACAACACAACGTAGGGGCGATCCCTCTGTGATCGCCCTGAGCGAAGCGGTATGGCACAGGAAGTCAAAGGCTACCACAACCGGATAGAACCCCGTCTTAAATCGCAAGTGCGCTGCATCCTGATACCGTAGCGCGATCCTGTCGGCGAAGGCTCCAGCTATCCTTTCCTGAGCGATGCGCAGCGCGCCGGAGGCAATGTCCACGGCGGTGACCTTCAATCCCCCCGGCCGCGAGTGCCAGCGCCATGCAGGCACAAGCGCCTGTACCGACGTCAAGCGCGAACCGTCCCCAGCGCCGGGCCAGAGCCACCACGTGCTCCCGCACAGGTGCCTCGTCGTACCCCTCGTCCTCGATCTTCATCCGTCCTTCCTTGACCGAGAGCTAGAAGCCCAGTAACTCCGCCAGCCTTCGGCCGCCCTCGGCGTACTCGTCCTCTTGAAGGCGCGGACATTCGG
>CAZANJ010000214.1:0-5598 GCA_964486415.1 uncultured Anaerolineales bacterium | reverse complement strand
ACCCGAAACCCCAAACCCGCAACCCACAACCCAAAACCCACAATCCAGTCCCCAGAGCCCTCTCGCCCCCACCGCCGCCATCACCGCCCGCGTCACCCTCACCGGCACGGGGACTTGGCCTTGCACTTCCTGGGCCGACCCTTGCGATCTCTGGACAGCGATGACGTGGGCCTCACCGGGCGACGAGCTCTGGGTCGCCGGGGGGGTGTACACCGGCGACACCACCATGCGCGATCTTGCCATCGAGCCGCCCAGCGGCGTGGCGCTCTACGGCGGCTTTGCGACTACTGAGACGCAGCGCAGCCAGCGTGATTGGCTGGCGCATCCCACGGTGCTCAGCGGCGAAATCAACGAGACCGGCACCGTGACCGATAACCTCTACAGCGTCGTGCGCTTCACCGCCGGCCTGACCGAATCCACCGTGCTGGATGGCTTCATCATCAGCGGCGGCTACGCCGATGGGCTGTTCCCCTATTACGACGGCGGCGGGGTATATAATGAGGGTGGCAGCCCTACCCTGCGCAACCTGATCATCCGGGACAACTATGCCTCGAACAACGGCGGCGGCCTGTACAGCGCATCCGGTGATCCGGTGCTGAGCGACGTTCGCTTCATCAGCAACACCGCTCCCTTCAACGGCGGCGGGATGTACAGCGCGGCCGGTCGCCCGGTGTTGAGCAGTGCCGACTTTATCAGCAACACCACCACCGGCAACGGCGGCGGTCTGATGGATAACGGCGGCGGTTTCGTACTCCACGACGTGACCTTCCGGGGCAACGTCGCCTCGGGCTATGGCGGCGGCCTCTACAACAGCGGCGACAGCGACCTGCGAAGCGTCATCTTCGAGCGCAACACCGCGAAATTTTCCTCCGGCGGCGGCATGTCGAACCAGGGCGCTAGCCGCCTGGTCAACGTCGCCTTCTACGGCAACGTCGTCGGCGAGTTTGGCTACGATGGCGGCGGCCTCTACAACTACGGCGACGCTGCGCTGGTCAACGTGATCTTCAGCGGCAACGAGGCCGTGGCCGGTTCCGGCGGCGGGATGTACAACGACCCCGCGTCCACCATGCCTTCCGTGATTCCCAGCCGCCCGACGCTGGTCAACGTGACCTTCAGCGGCAACGCGTCCGCCTCTGGCGGCAGCGGCCTGCACAACAACAGCAGCAACGCGACCCTCACGAACAGCATCCTCTGGGGCAATAGCGGTACGCCGATGTCGAACGTTTCGAGCACTGTCACCGTGACCTACAGCCTGGTCGAGGGCGGCTGGGCAGGCGCGGGCAATCTGGACACCGACCCGCGCTTCACCCGCGCGCCCTCCGCCGGCACCGACGCCGCCTGGGGCACCGCCGACGACGACTACGGCGACCTAAGCCTGCTTTCCGGCTCCCCGGCGCTGGACGCCGGCGACAACACCGCCATCCCCACCGATACCCTCGACCTGGATGGCGACGGCATCGTCACCGAAACGCTGCCCCTCGACTTCGCCCTCAACCCGCGCCGGGTGGACGTGGGCAGCGCTCCCGACACGGGCAATGGCGCAGCACCCCTGGTTGATATGGGGGCTTACGAGCTGGCCTTGATGGACCTGGCGCTGACCAAGTCGGCCACGCCGACCGGACCGGACCTGGGCGATGCCATCACCTACACCATCGTCTTCTCCAACGCTGGCTCCCTGACGCCCGCGGCCAACTGCGTCATCACCGACCAATTCCCCGCCGCGCAGGTCATCAGCACGACCGTGGTCAGCAGCGGCGTTTCCCTCACCCCCATCGCGCCCTTCATCTGGGAGATGGCGCCCCTGGCGCCGGGACAGGGTGGCGTCATCACCATCACCGGCGTCGTCAGCCCCGGCCTGGCCCTGGGCGCGGCCTTCACCAACACTGCCTCCCTGGACGTCGCCACTGGCGCGCTCGACGACGCTGATCCGGGCAACAACAGCGACGCGGCGGTCGTAGCCGTGAGCAACCTGCCGCCGGTCGCCGTCGGCGATGCCTACACCACCGCTGAGGACGTCCCGCTGGTGGTCGCCGCGCCCGGCGTGCTGAGTAACGACACGGACGCTGACGATGACCCGCTCGTGGCCGTGTTAGACATTGCCCCAAACACCGGCGTGTTGACGTTGGAAAACAACGGCGCCGCCGCAGGCGCGTTCACCTACACCCCTGCGCTCGACTTTAACGGCACGGTCAGCTTCACCTATCACGCCTCCGACGGCGCGGCGGCCTCGGACAGCGTGTCCGTCACGCTTACCATCACACCCGTCACCGACGCGCCCCGGGCCTCCGATATCGACGTCAGCACACAGGAGGACACACCGCTCGCCATCCCCGTCATCCCCACCTACGCCCACCACCCCGACGGGGACCCGATCACCATCGTGGCTATCGGAACGCCGGCCCACGGTGTGGCGGCGATTACCGATCCCTCATCGACCGTCGTCTACACCCCCAGCTCCCACTACGCCGGCACAGATACCTTTACCTACACCGTGCGCGACGGCGGCGGGGCACGCGCGACGGCAGCGGTCACCGTCACCGTCACCGAGGTCAACTATGTGCCGAACGCGCCGCTTCTATCGCTGGAGACGCCGATCAACACGCCCATCGTCATCCCCATCATGGATTATGCCAGCGACCCCGACGACGACCCGCTCACTCTCACCTCGGTCGATGATCCACAGAGGGGTACGGTGACGGTCAGTGGGAACATCATCACCTACACGCCACCAACCGACTTCAGCGGAGAAGACTTTTTCTTATACACCGTGCAAGACCCCGGCGGTCTACAGGACAGCAGCAGGATATACGTGAACGTCGTGCCGCCAGCCCCCACCGGCGCCGTCGCCTACTTGGGCACCGATCAGGGGCTGACGATCCTGGACGTGGCGGTCCCCACGAATACGAAATACCTGGGCACTTACGATACCAATGGCCCGGTCGAGGGGGTGGCGATCTCCGGGACCCTGGCCTACGTCGCCGATGGATGGTACGGCTTGCACGTGGTGGACGTTGCCACACCCACGCATCCCGTGCAGGTGACCGGGCTGTCGATGGGCTACGTCCACGACGTCGTGATCTCTGGCACATACCTGTACGTCGCCAGCCACGGCGGCCTGGACGTGTTGGACCTGTCCGATCCGGCGAACCCGCAGCCGATCGATAACATATGGCTCCCCGGCATCTCAGTCGCGCTCGACGTCGCCGCTGGCGCCGACGGGCGCACCTATGCCTACGTGGCGTCCAAACTTGGAGGCTTGCAGATCGTGGACGTGACCGACCCACACAATATGCAGCTGGCAGGCGCTTACGACACCGTGGCGGATGGCACCGAGGCGCGGGACGTGATCATCGTCGGCCAGTACGCCTACGTGGGAACGGATCCGCTTCACATCATCAATATCTCTGATCCGACCAACCCACAGCGGGTGTTCGAGGAATTTGACTGGCCGGAGAATAAGAGCAAGTATGGATACGGCGTCGCCGTCGCCGGCGATCCGGCGCAGAATCCCGACGACTACGTCTACCTGGCGGTAGGCTCCCGAGGCTTGCAGCGCGTCAAGTTGGTCGCTGACGAGACGGCGTCGGTCTGCGACGCTGGCTACAATTGCACGACCGCCGAGGCGATCACACAGACGGCGGGCCTGATGATGAGTAAAAGCCCGATGGCCGCCCAGGCAACCGCCCCACCCCTCGAGTCCACCATTATCAACGTGCCGTCGGTGTTGGATAACGCCGACTCGTTCTCCCCCACCGTCGCCCTCAAGGCGGTCACGACGACGCTGCAAGCGTTGACCGTCACGATAAACGGCGCCCCGGCCTACACCCAGACCTGGGCCTCCGATGCGGTTACCTCAGCCCTGGCATCCTTCGCGTGGACGCCGGGCGACGATGGTCAGTACGTGTTCGAGGCGCACGCGACCGCCTGGGACGGGGCCACGGCCACGCACGCGGTCAGCCTGACGGTGGACACGCTGCCGCCGGAGATCGCCATCGGGCGCCAGTCCGCCGTGCTCACCACCACCCACTACCACGAGCCGCGCACCCTCGACCTGACCGGCGTCCTCACCGACGCGGGCGGCGTCATCAGCGTAGAGATCCAATCGGAGAACGGCGACTGGCGGCCCGCCACCGCCGTCACGACCGATACCTGGCGCGGCAGGTGGCAACTATCCCTCGATAGCGACCTGCCGGACGCCCAGACTTACGTGGTGACGTTGAAGGCGCAGGACATCGTCGGCCACCTCACGACGGTTACCGGGACGGTCCTGGTGGACGTAGTCGCGCCATCGGTGGTGACCCCCACGTTGAGCAGCGCCGGGCAGACGCTCACCTCCGACGACGTGCTGCGCACGCTTTCGCCCACGTTGACCCTGGACTGGCCCGCCGCCAGCGACGGTTCGGCGGTGCTCACCGGAACCGGCAGCGGCATCCACAGCTACCGCGTGGGCTGGTCGGAGGTGGATGATACCGGCACGCTCATCACGCAGACGTGGCAGACGATCCCCACGTCGCAGACCTTGCAAGCCACGTACCAACCCGGCGAGGCGCGTCAAGTGCGCGTGCAGCTTGTCAGCCGGGACGCGCTGGGCAACGAACGCTGGCAAAGCTGGGGCAGCATGCTTGTGGATGCGCCCTGCACGCCGGACTATGCCCCGTTGGGCGACCACGGATTGGGCGACCACGGATTGGGCGACCACAAGGGTCGCCCCTACTGGATGGATAATGGTTGTGCGTTGATCGGCGGGGATCGGCGGGCGGCCTATGCCGCGTCCGCCGAGGCCACGATGGGCGAGGGCCAGTCGTTGCACCTCACCTGGAGCACAGTGCCCACCGAAACCGCTGGCCTCCGCCTGGCCTGGACCGGCGCATCGTGGGCGACCGATGGCGATCTCTTCATCTACTTAGACGTGGTGGACGACCGCCACCCGATCATCAGCGGGACGCTGACGACCTTCAAGCCATATACGACCAGTAGCGCCGTGACCCTGCCGACCAGCATGGCTGCCGACTATCTGCTCTGGGTGCGGGACGCCGAGAGCGCGCTCCTGATGCACTGGGACGGCGGGGTCTGGGCTTACCGGGCTTCATTGACGACGGCTCAATACCAATTCGATTCATCCTTGAATGACGGTCAGACCGACCTCCTCCTGCCCTTCGAGACCATCAGCGTCATGCATCCGGCCTCCGCGACACTTGGCCTGGTGGCCTTTGCAGAGCGGGATGATGGCACGATTTGGGCCGCGCTGCCCAATGCCAATCCGATCCAGCAGGCCGAAGGGACGAATGAGCCGCTTCAAATGACACACCGGTATCACTGGGACACGCTGAGCGCGGACGTCTGCCCCAACGGCAGCGACGGCAGTTCGACCGCCTACCGCGACGTCGAGGGGGTGACGGCGCTGGCGGCGGACCCGCTGGGGGTGATCAGCGAGGACGTCACGCCGACGGTGGCGCTCGGCGCCGGGCTGACGCCCGTCGGCCACGGGCAGACCATCCCCTATACCTTCACCTATCGCAACCGGGGCACGGTGACCGCCACCGGCCTGCTGCTTGATCTGACGGCGTCGGGTGCGCTGCACCTGGTCGGCGCCGCTCA
>CAZANJ010000213.1:0-5598 GCA_964486415.1 uncultured Anaerolineales bacterium | reverse complement strand
GGTTTGTCCCCCATCCTATTTTGCTGTACAATTGATCATCATCAGTTTCATTTTCCAAGTGCCCCTATCAAGCAAAGCAGAAGCAGCTTCCACACCGCTGGAACTTGTAGCCGAATTCACGAGCGGAGGAATTGGCTCTGACCCAGCTAACTTTCGGATTAGATGGCCTACTGCGAGGAGAAAATCATGACCTCTGACATGCTGCTGAGCCGTGAGGAGATACTGGCAGGCCTACCGGCCAAGAGGGCGAACACGCTCCTATTTCTCATCAGGAGTCGCACTGCGCACCTGGTGGCGAAATCGCGGCGAGCGCTGGAGATGTTCCTCACCGATGAGGGCGCGGAGGAGCGGGATCTGGCCTTCTTCGAGGCTTTCGCTATGGGCCGCGAGCCGCCGCTCAGCCCCACCCTCCAGGATCTGGAGCGCTTCGCCCCGCAATGGGCCTCTCTGGTACCCGATAACCCAAATGTGCAAGCGGCTATGGCCCACGTCCTGCGCGAGGAAAATGAGTTCACCGCTCAGGATGTGCCGAACATCCGGGAAGCGCTCGGCCTGGATGAAGAAGAGGTGCAACAAGCCTACCAGCGGCTCTACGGCGAGCCACTGGAATCGATCTTCGCGCCGCGCACCGGCCCCCTGGATCGACTGCGCTGGGCCTGGGCCGGCCTGACCGGATGGCTGGAATCCCTGCCCCCCTTCTGGACCGCTTACGCCTTGACCCTGACGGAGACCGTGGGCGCCGGTATCCTGGCTTTACCCATCGCTATGGCCAGCGTCGGTCCCTTGGCCGGCGTGGGGCTCCTGTTCCTGCTGGGCCTGATCAACGTCCTGACCATCGCCTCTATGTCCGAGTCGATCTCCCGCAGCGGCACCATCCGCTACGGTCAGGCCTTCCTCGGACGGGTAGTGTCCGACTATCTCGGCGATGCCGGCTCCCTCATTCTCTCGCTGGGCACAGGGGCGCTCGGTTTTGTGATGCTCCTGGTCTATTACATCGGCTTCTCAACCACGTTGGCGGATGCCACTTTGATACCAGCCGAGATATGGGTGGCGCTGCTTTTCCTCATCGGGCTCTACTTCTTGCGCAGCGGATCGCTCAACGCCGCCATCGCCTCCGCGCTGGTAATCGGCGCGGTCAACATCGGATTGATCCTGGTGCTCTCAGTCGTCGCCTTCAGCCACGTGCAGATGGGAAATCTGCTCTACCTGAACGTGCCCTTCGTGGGAGGACAGCCCTTTGATCCCTCAATCATAGAGCTGATCTTCGGCGTCGTGCTTATGTCATTCTTCGGGCACCTCTCGACGAGCAACTGCGCCCGATCCGTGCTCCGCCGCGACCCTAGCGCTCGCTCCCTGATCTGGGGCAGCATGGCGGCGACGGTGACCGCGATGGTGCTCTACTCCATCTGGGTAATGGCCGTCAACGGCGTCATCACGCCCCAGATTCTGGCCGAGGAATCCGGCACGGCCCTGGCCCCTCTGGCGGCGAAGCTCGGCCCCATCGTGCACGTGCTCGGCTCCTTGTTCGCCGTCCTCGCCATGGGCATGGCCTCGCTCCACGTCTCAATCGGGCTCTACAACCTGGTCCGGGAGCGTCTCCCCTCTCCTCGGCAAGCGGTGCTGATGTTGTCCCGGCACCAGGGACGTATCCTGTTTCACCCCAGAGGCCGGGCCAAAGGGCGGCCCAGTCTGGCGCTCACCTACCTGGGGCTCGACGGCGACGCGCCCCGCTTCCGCCTACATTTGCAGCTAGCGGGAGAAATCCACCGTCTGGAGAAGACCATCGCTGAGAGCTGGGACGTGGCGGCCTGGCTCGCGAGGTTCCAGGGGGAGAGTGGAAAAGACGTGCGCTTGACGCTGGCGGTAATGGACGCCGATCAAATGAGCGTTCGCTTGCAGATCGACTCGTCGATGCGCCTGACATACGAGGGGGGCTGGGAGGTCGCTGGGCTTCGCATGGCCGATGTTCTGAGCCTGCCCGATGAGCTGCGCAGCCTCGTCAACTGGATGACGCGCGAAGGCCCGGTCAGTCTTTCCGAGGCGGCGGCTCACATCGGTCAGGCTCAAGCCGCTACCCGGAGGCTACTGGAAAGCCTGGTGGAGCAGGATCTGGTGCAAGAGGAGCGGGATGGCCGCACCCTACATTACAGCGTTCGCTTCGCGCCCCGGCGCAGAAGGGAACTGCCGGATGACATCTGGCAGGCCCTGGATGAGGGCGAGATGGATAAGGCCCCCACGGAGGATGATCGATCGGAGGAGCTTGGCCCCTTGCAGCGTATCATGGCCTCGCTTGGGGAGGGCGGGCGTTTCCTCCTCGCGGTGAGCCCGGTGGCGCTCACATTCATCGTCGTCGAGTGGCTCTTGTTCACGAATATGCAATCCTTTTCCGGGCCGATAAGCTTCATCGGCGCGATCTTTGTCTCACTCCTCGGCGGCATTTATCCCATGCTCCTGCTGGTCGCCAGTCGGCGCAAGGGCGAGTACGTGCCAGGTGTGGCGTATCGTTTCCTGGGCTATCCTTTAGTCGTCGTCGGTATTTACATGCTCTTTCTTGCCAGTATCTTTATGCACGGGCTGATCATCTGGCAGGATCCCTTGCAGCGAGCCGGCGCTTTGATCGCGGGCTTTGGGACATTGGGCCTGACGGTCGATATGATTCGCCGGAGAAGCTTTGCCCCCCGCGCCGTGGTGGAGCTGCGACAGGATGTAGACGAGGTAGAAGGTGAGGAGCGAGCGAGCTTCACGGTCACGGCCAGCGGGCGGCCACAGGAGGCCCAGGTGGAGCTCGGATACGCCGAGGGAGTAGAGCGCTGCCGGGCCACCGCCGGTCAGGTGGACCGCTTTTCCGCGCTGCGTCATGTGACCTTCGACCTGCTGACCGAGGATGTGAAGGAGCTCAAGGTCTGGGTGCATAAGATCACGCCGGAGGGCGATTCTCAACCAATCCCGGCGATCGTCGAGGGGCTTGAAGAGAGAGCGCGCGTTGACCTGGAGCTTTCCGATGGGCAGACGATAGCGCCAGCCCCCAGCGACAAGCGCCGCTTGAAGATCACATTCCCGGAGGCTTCATAAGCTGATCCTGATCAGTGGAAGATTACGAGAAGGCTCCTTGCTTTCGCTCTCTTTTGCTGTAAAATTACCTGGGAAATTGTTGTTGCACCGCCGTGGAACAGGCGGTGCTGGGATTTTTTGCGAAGCCAACACCGGCTCTTCAGGCCGGTGTGAACATTGGTCTTCAGACCGCACATAAGGAAATATGGCTGAATACGGCGAAGCTTTAACCGACCGCGAGATGGAAGTCCTCGAACTGGTATCCACCGGGATCACCAACCGCGAGGTCGCCCAAGAACTTTTCATCAGCATCAACACCGTCAAGGTCCACCTGCGCAACGTCTACACCAAGCTGGGCGCCGATTCGCGCACCGAGGCGACGATGATCGCCGTGCGCGAGGGCTGGGTCTCCGTCGGCGAGGAGAAGGAGGAAGAAGCTGAGGAGCAGGAAGTTGAGGAGAGCGAAGAGGAAGTCACGCCTCGGCCACCCCTCCCCTGGCCCAAGCGGATCGCCTTAATCGGCGCCTTGCTGGTCACGGTGTTCGGCGTCATCGTGACCTGGCCTCGCGCTGGATCACAGGCTGCCAACGGCCCCGATTTGCCGCTGGAGCAATCGAGCGCCCAGGCGATTGCTCCACAGACCGATGGGGGTGAGGAATCGCCCTGGAACGAGCGAGCGCAGATGCCCACCCGACGGGCCTACGTGGCGCTCGCCCCGGTCGATGGCGAGATTATGGCCATCGGTGGCCAGACGCCGGGGGGCGTCACCGACATCGTCGAGGCCTATGATGTGGAGAACGATGCCTGGACGACCAGAAGCTCCAAGCCCACGCCCGGCGTCTACATTGAGGCTGCGACCATCGGGAAAGAGGTCTACGTCCCCGGAGGCTGCGACGGCGAGGGGAGGCCGATGCGCGTTGTGGAAGTTTACGATGTGGAAGAGAATACCTGGCGCGAAACCAGCCCGCTGCCAGAGCCGCGCGGCGCCTACGCCTTGGCCACGTGGGAGGAGAAGCTCTATCTCTTCGGCGGATGGGACGGAGATCGATATGTCGCCACCGCTTACGTCTACGATCCACAGACCGAAGCCTGGGCCGAGGTGGCGCCGATGAGCACGCCGCGCGGATTCGCGGGAGCGGCCTTGCTGGGCGAGCGGCTCTATGTCGTCGGCGGCTATGACGGCGAGCGTGAGCTCACCACCTGCGCGGCCTACGATCCAGCGGAGGACGCCTGGAGCGATTGCGCACCGTTGGCCGTGGGCCGTGGCGGGCTGGGCCTGGCGAACGTGGGAGGTCGTCTCTACGCCATCGGCGGCGGCGGGAGGTCCAGCTACCTCGGATTCAACGAGCGGTATGATCCGGCGGCGGACGTCTGGAGCGCGATTGAGACTCCCCTGGTTGGGGAATGGCGCCCCGGCGTGGTCGTTTTCGATGCCACGATCTACGCCATCGGCGGCTGGAGCAGCGATTATCTGGGGCTGAATCTGGCCTATGAATTGCTGCCTTTTAGGATCTTCATCCCAGTGAGCCATCAGTAGCGGTGGGTGAAATTTCCCGAACTGCTCGCGCTGGGTTTATAACCCGGGCAAACACTGACTAAAACGAAAAGGAGCGCGATGAAAAGCATCAAAGTTATCCTCAACCCGACCGCGGGCCGGGGTTATGGTGCCAGAATGGAACCTGAATTGCGTCAAGCCTTGCAGGCCGAGGGGCTGGATTTCGATCTGGTGCGCACGAGCGGCCCGTGGCACGCGGTGGAGCTGACCGAGCAGGCTATCAGCGATGGCTTTGAGATCGTCGTCGCGGCGGGCGGAGATGGCACGGTCAACGAGGTGATCAACGGTCTGATGCTTGCATCGGAGAGGGATCGTGTCGGCACGCTGGGCGTCATCCCGGTCGGCTCCGGCAGCGATTTCGCCAGCGGGCTGGGCATTCCCCTTGACCTATGGGAGGCGTGTCACAGGTTGGCCGTGGGCCGGTCACGCCTGGTGGACGTGGGGCGTGTGTGGGTAAACGGCGATCACTTGGCGCCCGACCAATTATCCCGCTACTTCGGCAACGTCGTCGGAATCGGCTTCGACGGCACTGTGCTGCGCGAAACGCTCAAAATCAAGCGCCTGCGCGGCCTGCCGCTCTATATGCTGGCATTGCTGAGAACCATTTTTCTCAGCTTCGGCGCGCCCCACGTCACCGTCGAGTATGATGGGGAGCGCCTGGAGATGGAAACGTTGATGATCTGTGTGGCCAACGGCCCGCGCGAGGGTGGCGGGTTCATCGTCGCGCCCGATGCCCAACACGACGACGGGCTCTTCGACCTGCTCATCGCCGACCGGGTGAGCCGTCTTACCATCCTCAGTCTGATCCCCCATTTTCTCCGAGGCAGCCACGTGGGCCGTGACCCCATCAAGATGACGCGGGCCGCGCGGGTAACAGTCTCATCCCCCGACGATCTGATCGCCCACATGGATGGCGAGTTGCTCTGCACCGAGGGCCATCGGCTGGCCTTCGAGATTCTGCCCCAAAAGCTGCGGCTGCGCTGCTGACCCTC
>CAZANJ010000212.1:0-5616 GCA_964486415.1 uncultured Anaerolineales bacterium | reverse complement strand
ACATTATGATAACACAAAAGCACTCCAATTTCAAGGGGTAGGTTTCAGATTGCAGGTTGCAAGTTGCAGATTGCAGGTTGCAAGTTGCAGATCGGGGATTTGGAAATAAATAATCTACCTATACACAACGGGCAGGCACAGAGCCCTGCCCCCACAATAGCAAAGTAGGGGCGGGACTCTGTGCCCGCCCTGAGCGAAAGGGTAAGTTAATTGTGACTACTCAGGCCCTGGTTACACAGAGTTACACGGAGGCATTCACAGAGAGACACAGAGGAAAAATTTAAATGTCTTTGCCGTTCTCTGTGAGCCTCTGTGTCTCCTCAGTGCTTCTCTGTGTCCAAATCTAATGGTCTGAGCAGTTACAGTTAATTTTTTTCAAGTCCCTTGGGATTCCTTGAACAGGTCGAGTGGATTCTTTGTCTTTTCCTACTTCTATGCTATCATGGGTTTCGTTTGGGAGAAATGATGAGCGAAGAATCCAAAATTCCCTTGCCAAAAGAGAAACATCGCTACTGCCCAGCTTGTGGCGCACGTGTGGCAGCCAAGGCTACCACCTGCCTGATGTGCGGTGCATCACTCTTCGAGGAGAAGGAGACGCCCCAGGAGGAAAGGCGAGAACTGCCTCAATGGGCCAGTTCCCTGATCATCGTCGCCATCGCGCTGGCTATTCTGGTCGGAGGCGGCTTCGGGCTTTACAACCTGTTAGGGGCTGAACCGGAGCCGGAGACCGAGGAGACGACGCCCACGAGTAGGCCGACTCGCACACCCACTCCCACTTCCACACCTACGCCCACCCTGACGCCAAGCCCCACATCCACACCCACGCCGATCCCGCCGCGCGTCCACGAGGTAGAGGAGGGAGAGACGTTAATCGACATCGCCATCTCCTATGATGTCACCGTCGAGGAAATCGAGACTATAAATCCGGGCTTGGACCCAGAATTTATCCGCGAGGGGGAAGTACTGCTCATCCCGGCCCTCACTCCCTCGCCTGGGCCTACCAGCACTCCCAAGCCGGGGGAGCCGACGCCGACGCCGAGCGGCTTTACCATCCACGTAGTTGAGGCTGGAGAGACGCTTCTCTCCATCGCTCAAGAATACAGCGTCACAGTTTCCCTCATCCGAACGGCCAACGATCTGCCGCCGGACGAAGAGAACATCCAGGTTGACCAATCGCTCGTCATCCCCATAGGCACGCCCAAGCCCAGCCCCACACCGACGACGGATCCCAACGCAACGCCCACACCGATCCCGCCCTACCCTGCGCCGCCGCTCCTCGGCCCGCCCGATGGTAAGACCATCGTGGGAGGGGATGAGCCCGTTATCTTGCAGTGGGCATCGGTGAGCGTCTTGCGCGACGGTGAGTGGTACGAAGTGCAGCTATTTCAACCGGAAGGCGGTACTGTATCGGAGACGATCTACACACATGCCACAGTGTGGCGCGTGCCCTACGAGTTACTCTCCGAAGCAGAGCCCGACATGCAAGATTTCCGCTGGCAACTACAAGTCGTCAGGGAGGTTCACGGTGGAGAAGGCGCCTACGAAAAAGCGAGCGCTCCCAGCGTAATCCGTGCCTTCACGTGGTTAGAGCCGACTCCTACCCGGGGGCCTGCTTCCACTTCAACGCCCTAGCAGTCGCACCCTTGCTGCCCCACACGAGCGCCTCCCTTGCCCGATTGAACGCAGCTACGAACTATTATGAACCTCAGAGAGGCAACAAGCGAGAACAAAGCAAATACCAGCCCGGTCGATAAAGAGACCCAAGGGCCTGCCCTTGTCCCCACTCACAGACCGAACCAACAGTGGGACGCCCCGACCAAGCGCATTGTCGCTATGATCATGGTGGTCATACTGGCACTCGTCGCTTACAAATTCCGCGAACTCCTCACCCCTCTGGCAATCGCGACACTGCTGGCCTTCATCCTGGACCCTATCGTCGATTTCCTGGAGGAAAAAACCTTCCTCTCTCGCTCTTTGGCCACGACGTTGGTTTTCCTCATTCTGGTCGCGATGTTATTGGGCGTACTCGCGGCGCCGATGACCGCTGTGGCGAGCGTTCGCCGTTTGATCATCTCCCTCCAATTTGATCTCAACCGCATCATAAACGACATTGGGGACTTCTTCAATCAGCCGGTGGAGATATGGGAGTATCAATTGGACCTGAGCGATGTCTACGCAGAACTAAGCACATCGCTGCGCCGAATGGTGGGCTCGGCCGCAGAGGGCACCCTGGACTTTGTGCTCAGCGTCGCATCGGGCGCGATTGGGCTGATCGTCTGGGTGATCTTCATCCTGATCGCCGCCTACTACCTGGTTAAAGACGCCGACCGCATCGTCGAGCAACTGGACCAACTGGCTCCTCCGGGATACCGCAACGACTCCAAGCAACTACGCTATCAAATCACCGAAGTGTGGAACGCTTTCCTGCGCGGGCAGCTTCTGCTGGGGACAGCAATGGCAATCGCCACGGCCATAGTTGATCTCGCCATTGGACTGCCTTATGCCTGGGCGCTGGGCCTGGTCGCCGGCGTGCTGGAATTTGTGCCCTACCTGGGTCCCATCATCGCGGCCATCCCGGCGGTACTGCTGGCATTTCTCCAAGGCTCCAGTTTCATACCCCTGAATAACTTCTGGTTCGCCGTAATGGTCGCCGGGGCCTACATTATCATGCAGCAGATAGAAAACAATTTCTTCGTGCCGCGCATTATGGGCCGTAGCCTCGATCTGCATCCCTTGGCCGTGATGATCGCCGTCCTGGCTGGCGGTCAGTTGGGCGGCATCCTGGGCATATTTCTCGCAGCGCCCACCCTCGCGACTCTGCGCGTCATAGCAGGGTACGTCCTTTGCCGCCTCTACGACCGTGACCCCTTTTCCCAGTCAGAAAGTGAAGAATTTGAGAAAGCCCTGAGAGCCAAAAAAGAGGCGCAAAGAAAAACGATGAAGCTCCAATCGGAGAAACTCAAACAAGCCGGGGAAGCGGCCATCGACCGCCTTCAAGAGTTGGAAAAGCTTCCCCAACAGGTAGAAAATGCAGTCAGAAAACGCGCCGAGCGTTTAACCCCTTCGCAGCATTCAAAATCTAGCGATACGGGCGACGAATAAGCGACCTTCGAGATTATCATCATAGGAGGAATGAAAGTGGAAGATCCTATTGTCGAAACATTGGTTGAGACAAAAAATTTCGGTCTGTGGCAAGCCGATGAGCCAGATGGCGAGACGACCTATCACCTGGAGCTTGGTCTAGTCACGGTTCATCTTTTCCGCGAAGAATGGGAGGAACTACTGGCTTTGATCAAGGAAGCGAGTGAATATGCTACAGAAGAGTAAAACTACGCCACAGCTGAAGGAATGGCTCGACCGGCTGGCGCCGGTAGTGGAGGAAGCAAAAGAGGTATTGAAAGACCGTTCACCGAGCAAGCTGACAATGCGCAGCGGCTGCGAGCAGGACAGCGAGGGTAACTTCCGCATCCAGTTCTTCGGGCAAGAGTATGTCATCTCCAATGATGACTTCGATGTCCGACAGGCCACCACGGGCAAGGAGACATCCTCATTCACCAGCAGCCTGATTCTCACTTATCTCGCTACCGCCAATGGCAGGACGCCTTCCGGTCGTTGGATCGGTTTCCGCGAGCTCCCTGATGGCATGTTCTACGTCCAGGCTTTCCAGGGCTACACTGGCGTGCGCTTGGTGCGCGAGTTGCAGGACGAAGAAGCAGAACGGCTCGATGATCTTCGGCGCGCGGCAGAGGCGCTGGGGGGCAAGGCACTGGAAATCGGGGATATCGGATTCAGCTTCAACGTCTTTCCAAGAGTGAACCTGGCCCTCGTTTACTGGCGCGGGGACGAGGAATTTCCATCGCAAGCACGGGTGCTCTTCGAGGATAGCGCCGCTGATTATATGCCCACCGATGGACTAGCTATCCTGGGTAGCCAACTGGTAGGACGCATTCTGAAAGCCGTCCGGTGAGCCGGATGTCTTGGATCTGGCAATCCCAGCCGAGTACTTCTTTCTGAATCCCTCACCCTCCAAAGGGCGGTGTACCCTGCGCTACCATGAACTGCAACTCCGACAGCGCATCTTCCGCAGCGGCGCTTTCATCCGGGGCCAGCCGCAACGCGGAGAACTCCTCCTCGTCGAGCACCAGCATTTCCCCGCTGGGGTCCACCCAAAGATCCAACGCCAGATCCTCGGAGGTCACTTCGTCGGCCCCTATGTGAGCCGGGCGCGTGATGTTGCAGTACCAGCCCTTGAGACGCCCATCATCGGCGCGAATCTCGAAGATGTTGTACCAGCGGTCGCTGTAGAAATACTCCGTCCAACGGTCACCCGGCTCCAGAAGAACGAATCCCAAATCCATTGGCGCTTGATTCCAGGCAGTGCGCACCACGATGGAGCAATTTTCACGCCGCAACACCTCGCCCGGATAAGCAATGACCTGGTGACCGGTATGATCAAGCTTGCGAACAGTGATTCTTTTCATCGCCGCGCATTCTAAGGGGATTCACTTCATCTGACAAGACGTAACGAGAGGAACAATTGAGTGTTTTGATATACGCAATACGTTTTACGCTTTACGCTTTACGCAATACGTTTCGGGAGGTAACGATTTATGAGCAAGAAGAAGCTGGAAGGACGCTGGGCACTTATCTTGGGCGCATCGAGTGGCTTTGGCGCAGCCACAGCAAGAGCTCTAGCCGAGGCCGGGATGAACATCTTCGGTGTGCACCTCGACCCGAAGGCCACTCTTCCCCGCGTCAAGGAAGTCACCGCCGACATTGAAGCCACAGGACATCAAGCCGTCTTCTTCAACACCAACGCCGCCTCTGAACGCAGACGCGTTCGAGTGCTGGATAAAATTGAGGACAAGCTGGAGGACGAGCCCGCCGATGGGATTCACTTTATGCTACACTCACTGGCCTTCGGCACGTTGCTACCATTTATCGCCGATGACCCAGAGGAAGCGGTCGACGAATCCCAAATGGACATGACTTTACGGGTGATGGCCAACACGCTGGTCTATTGGACGCAAGATCTGGTACAACGGGACTTGCTGGCACACGGTAGCCGGATTTATGCACTCTCTAGCGGAGGCGCGGAACGGATGGCGCCTAACTATGGCGCCGTATCGGCGGCCAAGGCGGCCTTGGAAAGCCATATGCGACAGCTTTGTCTGGAACTTGGGCCAAGCGGCATCGCGGTCAACTGCCTGCGCCCCGGCGTGACCGATACACCCGCGCTGCGCATCATACCAGGCCACGAGGCTTACATCAAGGAAGCGCTCAGGCGAAACCCCCAGGGGCGCATGACAACCCCGGAGGATGTAGCCAAAGTGCTCGTGGCCCTGGCCGATCCGGACATCACCTGGCTCAGTGGCGCGATCATTCCGGTGGATGGTGGGGAAAGCATCGTAGGATGACTGTATCAACCCTCGCCAAGTCATCATCCTTCGACAAGCTCAGGATGACTCGCAGGATAAACTATCGTTGAATTCTCGCAGTAGTTGGTTTTTCGAAGCGATTCAAAAGTCGTCGGGTATGGAAAGCCGCCCTACATAGCCACAAGATGTAGGGCGGGTTTCCATACCCGCCGCCTTGGGGTTGATGGACTCACCCAAT